>JBGSTX010000311.1:0-12872 GCA_041736305.1 Oligoflexus sp.
GAAACCTTCGACTCCCGTTTTGCTGTGATACGCTCTCTCGGTCGGCAAGCAGCGGGACTTGCCACGTCTCTTGTAGTCGAAAATTATCCCTACACCAAGGTCCTCGAGCCTGGCTTAACGGCAGTCGACGGAGCGATCGCTCATTTCTACTCGCAGAAGCACCACTTTCGCATTGATGAGCTCAATCTCGATCCGGAAGTTACGAGTCTTGTCGAAGGCACGTCGTTTACTGATACTAGGTTCAAGCTCCTTAAGACCTCCAGCTACGACTACGCTTCGGGTGGCATTATCAGTACCTTCGGCTTTCTTCGCCGCTTCGACAAGCAGCGTACCCGTGCGAATGAGCTTTATAAGCGCCTCCTCTGCCGTGAGTTCACGGCCGACCTGCCGAGGGTTTTCCCACAGGATCCAGGTAACCTGCGCATAGCTCCAGGCTGTACCAATTGCCACTCGGTACTAGACCCTCTCGCTGACTTTTTTCTCGCCTGGGGCGAAGGAGCTTCTCTCTATAGCGGAGGCCAGGCCCCCGTCAGTACCTTTTTTAATGGCAAGTCGGGAAGTAGCGTCGCTGAGCTTGCCGAAATCATTCGAGGCGATCAGGCCTTCGCAACCTGCACTGTGCAGAACGTCTGGTACTGGCTGGTGGGAAGGAAGTTTTTCAAAGATGAAGAAGCTCTGCGCACAGCCCTTACCCAGTACTTCGTTACGAGCAACTTTAGCTTTCGCGAGTTGGTCTATGCGATATCAACTCACTCTGTCTTTCTTGAAGGAAGTCGCGCCGATGGTCTCACCTCGGAGCCTCTCGAAGCGCCACCTCTAGGTACTGCACCTGTAGAAGCGCCTCTGCAGTGCGATCGTCCCTACACTTTTGCTGCAGATGTTGCACCCCGTCTGAACCTTTGCTCGAATTGCCACTATGCTGGTGGCGAGGGTCGTCAAGATCTTACGAGCGAATCGCAGTGGAGGGTTTGGGGTGTTACGGCTGTAAAAATGATGGGCTCCGGGCAGATGCCTCCAGGGCCCTCTCGTTCCGAAACCGTAGATTTAAAGAATGCAGTCCGTTGTTGGATGGAGCAAAACCCATGAAAATAGATCCAAAGCTTCTCAAGAATAATCTTCTTTATGGCAGCGGTCACGCCCATGTCTGCCACCCAAGTCAAATGATTGAGCTCAATCGGCGCGAGTTATTTAAGACAGGAGTCAGCCTCAGTGGCTTTGCTCTCGCATCCGGTCTATTGAAGGCCGGCGAAGCCCAGGCGCAGACTCATGCCTATCCGCCTCAGCGACGCCTCATTTGGATCAATATGAGCGGCGGCTGGGATGTCCTGGAGGTCACAGACCCTAAGCCCGCTTCTACTCCCGGCATCGATATGATGTATGAGTGGGGTCTAGCACAAACCTTGACTGGTACTTCAGGTACTGATCGAATAGGACGTTGGATGGGCCGTCTTGCAGCTCACGGTCAGGAAGTTCTCGTCGTGCGTGGGCTCGGAATGGGAACCACCTCCCACATGGCTGGCGCTGTGTATATGGATACAGGAATCTTAAGCAACTCAGGTACCGTCAACTCAGCCTCGATACCGGCTATCGTCGCCTCAGAAAGTGAAGCCACGATTCCCATCATTCAACTCAACGGTGGCAGTGAACCAAAAATCGATCGCGGTCTCTTGAGCCCAGTCTCGACCGTGCGCGCCCAAAATCTGGAGCTTTATCGCTCTATGTATCCTCAGACTGACGAAGAACTTGCGCAAAAACTCATGATTCTCGATCATCTCAAAAATTCCGTCGATCGAGTTCAAAGTAAGAGCGGAAGCTACGATCGGCTGAGTGCTGTAGGTACTGCAGAACAAAAGATTCGGATTCAATTTCAGAACGACGTGGGGGCGAAACTAGCTCTGACCGACGCGGACCGTGCCCCGTTCACAATCAATCCCCCAAGGACTATAAATAACGGTCAGCGTGATGCCTTTGCACTCTCCCTTAAACTGTTGAAAAACAATTTGGTTACCTGTCTAAACTTAGGTGTCGGTGGCTTTGATACGCATGCGAACCAGGAGCGTCAACTACAGGGAACGCTCGATAACTTCGACTATCTCTTGGCGACCTTAGTCACCGAACTCAAGGCCGTAAACCAGCTCGACAACACGTTGATCGTCGTATATTCTGATTTTGGACGCACCCCAAAAATTAATAACAGCGCTGGGCGCGATCATTGGCCGGTTGGTGGAGCTCTCATGGTGGGTGGTGGAATCGCAGGAGGGCGCTTCGTCGGCGTCACCGACAGTAACCTCCGCTCCGTGAATATCAATGCCAACACAGGTGAAGCGGATCCTGCAGGCATCGATTTCAACCCTACGCATCTGGGGGGGAGCGTGCTAGCTCTGACTCTAGGTAGCGCCTATCTCCCCTATCGTACATATCTTGAAGCCCTGCCAGCCCTCACTCGCCTAAAGGGGACATGAAAAGCGATGTGGGCTGAAGCTGAGTTAGGAATAATATGAGAAGGATCGCAAAGCTGCTGCTTGGGACTCTGGCCTTCAGATCGCTTTCGGCCCAGGCAGATGTCCTCGAAGAGAGAAACTGGCAAGTTATTTCCGAACAAGTACGTAATCCTTTTCAATTAAATCCTGCCGCGCTCGCCACCTCAGAGACGGTCGTCAGCCTCATGCAGCTGACGGGGACGGAAGAAGCTAAGTACATCTTCAATCCAAACAACAACGCGGCCAAAGTCGAGCACAAGACTAAAGTCAAAGACATAGCTCTCGGAACTCAGTATCCTCTAGGTGGCGCTGCTGTGGGATTCGTTGTCGATCAGTACGACCGTGTAGTCAAGGCTAAGCATGAAAACCGGGGCAGTGCTGTAGAAGAAAACTTCAGTCTCCGCGAATACAAGATGAACTTCGCCATCGATCTTATTTCCGAGCTGCAGGCCGCCTTTAGTTTTCGCTACCAGACATTAGAATCCGATCTATTTGGCTCACATTTCCTTAGTAATGAAGACAAAACCCACTACGAAGGTAATCGCTCAGGATATGCAATCGGTGGTCTCTACCAACTGAAGAGTATGGGCATAGGCGTTTACACGGCTCGGCCTCTCCGGGGTAAGGCAACCATCGAAGGCGAGCAAAAGATCATCTCCGATCCCGGCTACGATGGATTGGACTTCGGCCTCGATCTCAACGAGCGCATCAAGCTTAAGCTCAGTGCCCTGCGTTGGACCTATAAACGAGATGATCGGGACGACGATTCAACGAGTCCCGTCGATCAGCGCGGTATTCTCTTGCGTGGACTTGAAATCGATCAGTATTATCGCAAAACCCAGGCCCTGGGGTTGGGGGGTGAATTTCTGCTCACTCCTGTCGTCGCCATCAAAGCGAGTTGGACGATGCAAAAAGGAGTGTTTCTCTTCGATTCCAAAGCCTTGCCCGGGCAAAAAGAAAACCTGGAGACATCCATGAACTACGGCGACCTCAAGGGAGGTGTCAGTGTTCGCAATCGGGAATTTATGGTCGAATTAATGTTCAGCCGTTATCAGCGCGAGAAGGATACGATAAACGTCGGGCGCGGCGATGTGGGTCTCAATCAGCTAGGCTCTTACGAAGCTTCCCGCTACGGCGTCCTGCTCAATCTCGGAGCTGCTTTCTGATATCTTGAGAATTAAAACTGGCTCCTGTCATTTCTTTGGTTGGCACTGGGATAGGTCGCCAAGACCTTCTGAAGTTCGGGAATGCCCGATTCTGCTTCAACCTTGCGCGTTAAGGTTACTTTAGGAAGGAACACCAAAGGTACAGCTGGGACATCGCTCAAAAACTGGTGTTCAAGCCGGCTGAACAGTCTCAGCAGATGGCTGGCATCAGGCTCTCTCATCATTGTTTCAAGCAAGCGATTGACGGAAGTTTGTTCCCAGCCGCTGAAGTTAGAACCTATGTAACTGTTGTCTGAATTAGGGATGGCCAGCCCGTGAAAGAGATGAATGGGTGGCGAAAGTGGTGGCAATCGCCAGCGCATGCAGGCGGCGTCTTTGAAGCGGAGGTGCCCTAAAGTCTGTCGGAGAAAATCGGCTTCAGGAAGCGTTTCTACGGTCAAAGCTATGCCGACATTCTCTAGGTCCTCAGCTACGGGTTTGGCCCAGCCGTTTTTTAGCCGTTCCTCGGTGCAGCTCAGACTGATCGTGAGTTTCTCCCCTCGCTCGTTATAGCGCCAGCCATCTTCCCGCTTCTTCCAATTCGCCGCGTCCAAGAGCTGCTCGGACAGCTCTTTTTGAAAAGCCAGAGGAATCTTTTCTCCGGTTCGACGGCTTTGTTCGCTATAAAAGAGCCCGTCGGTAGTCTGAGCTCCACTCCGAAAGTATTCCTTATTAATCCTCGAACGATCTATTGCATGAAAAAGGGCCTGACGCATCGAAGGATTGACGAGGGTGGGGCTTCTCATGTTGAGCACGAGCAGTTCTAAAGTCTCACCTTCACTCAGACCGATTTCGTAGCGATTATTTAGGTCGGGGATACCTTCATTGAGGGTCCGCAACTGATCCCAGCTCAGTTGTCCTGAGAAGGTTTGGTCTACTTCGCTTTTTCGCAACGCATCGGCAAGATGCGGGAGTTTCGCAAAGAAACGAACGTCGAGCTTTTGGCTGGGGCTCACTTCCCACTCATTTTCTCTATTTGGTTCTAAATTTAGTCTGTCTGCTGTCGCATCACTTACCCGATAGGAACCATAATAGAGGCCCGGATCGCGCAAGAGTCGCGCGTATTCTTTGTCCTCAGGCTTAAGCTGCAGGAGCTTCTTGAGCACATCTTCCTTGTGTTTGGGCAGAAGGCTGATGGCAAAAATCTGTGCCGCATCCGCTCGGCGATGCTGCAACACGAGCGTCAGTTTATTGTCCTGCTCGGTGTTCATCTCGATTCTTTGGATAGGAAGGATGGGATGCTGCCCCTTAGGGTAATCCCCACGGGCCATGAATTCGAGCGTAAACTTCACATCTTCGCGGGTAAGAGCTCGGCCATCGCCCCACGAGAGATTTTTCTTGAGAACAAGCGACGTGATCTGACTGCTGCTCTTTCCTTTGCTCTTTCTTATAAGGGATTCAGGTGCTTCTTTGCAGAGATTGCAGGCGATGCGTCCTGAATGTTGCAGATAGAGGATGGGAGGGTTTACGAGCATATTGATGCCATGAGCTTCCCCCGCATATTGCTTGAGCGGGACGACGTCTTCAAGCGAGCCGAGGCTGCCAATAGTAAAGGGCCGCGGTCCCGGGGCAGCGGAAGCGGCGAAAGCCGAAGAAAAAGCTACGATCAGGGCTGTCACTATACTTCTTGCTTTAAGAAAGCGGCGCGTCATCTAGTTTTAACCCCCACTAGGCATCGGAATATCTTAATGGAAGGGAAGCCTGCCGCCAATGGCAATTGGTCTAGGCCAAATTGTTGGTGCTTTCATAAGACAGGAGAGACTTCGCTCTTTATTTCAATGATTGCGGCCTGAAGCCTAAGAGAAAGCAGGAGCCTTGGCTTCAGAAAGCGGCGGTTTTGCCGAAGAGCCTGAGGAGCAGTCAAGCTAATGAGGAGCGTTCATGAAACGGAATCCTGGACAGTGGTTACACAGTCCACCTATCAGCCTACGATGGATTATCTTTATCGTGGGATTTTGGGTTAGCGTGTTCATGCTCATTAGTTTTTCTAAGGTTTCCTATCAGGCAGAGTCGCGGGTAGAGGCACCCTTACTCTACGCCATTCGTGATAGGGTAGGACTAAGTCCCGCGCTTGATCCCCACCTGAAGATCTATGGCTTTGACGACAAGACTGTCTCGACCTTACGCCGCGCTCGACTAAGCTATAAAGAGTGGGCTGAGTTGATTGAAAGTTTGGATAGCCGCCGACCCAAGGTTATCATCATCGATGCGCTTTTCTCGGTTGTCCAGAGCGTCTATGACGAGAGTGATGTATCGCATCAAGAGATGGTTGAGCGCATTAGCCGACTGAATACTCCGGTAGTAGTCGGTGCCTACGCTATTCCTGGAAAGCTGCCCGACCGTGTACCTCTCGATGAAACCGATCCTTCGCAAGATCTCACGAAATACATTCACAATTACAACAGCCATACTCTTTCACCGAAGGAACAAGCTTCACAGCTTACTCTAGCCGATTTTGTCGGTAATAGCGTGTACGGTCCGGAGCCGGATGTGCGCGCTGCCTTTAAAAGAATTGGCCATATTCTCTATGGACAGCGCGAAGGTAGGTTCTATCCTTTTCTTCGGCTAAGCGACACGCGAGGCTTGCCTTACCTGATGTTGCGAGCTTTTGATGATGTTGTATTCCGTCAGGGACATCTTTTTGCGGGAGGAGCAGAAATTCCCGTTTCCAGTGATGGTAGCGCGTTTATCAACTTCAGCAACGTCAAAGAATTTTCGAAAAACGTTCTTTCTATGCGGAGTTTGCTCTCGCCGAATACCCGGGATGCGGCTCTTCAGGATGTGGCCGCAGGCGACTACGTTTACATAATCCCTATGCACTTTACTGGGAACACCGATTTCAAACCGACCCCCATCGGACTTATTCCAGGTGCCTATACTCATCTCGCGGTCCTCAACAGCATATTAAAAAAGCAGCCGCTTCGACCCATAGAGGCTGCT
This sequence comes from Oligoflexus sp., assembly GCA_041736305.1. GTDB lineage: Bacteria > Bdellovibrionota_B > Oligoflexia > Oligoflexales > Oligoflexaceae > Oligoflexus. The sequence continues at coordinate 6,626 of JBGSTX010000311.1, forward strand.
CCTTTACTTATCGTCCTTTTTGCATCTGCTGCAGCTCTGCTAGCTTGGTGGCTATCTCCTGTTCCTCTGTTTTTTAGCTTAATTACGCTCTTCAGCCTTTGGACGGGCGTTTGGATAGGAGCCTTCATCACGATAGGTTGGGTTTTCCCCTGGTTGCTGCCAAACCTCACTCTCCTCGGCGTCGGCTTCTCTCTTCTCATGCATAGGACTCGTGAGTCTGAGCGCAAATCCCAGTACGTGCGTCAAGCATTTGAGGGAGCCGTGCAGCCCCAAGTCCTCACGAAGCTGCAGGCTCATCCCGAAAAACTTTCGTTTGAGGCACGCGAGCGTGTCGTCAGCGTGATGTTCGTCGACATCGTCGGATTTTCGATGATGGTTGAAAACCAGCTGCCACGATTAGCCTTCGAAAGCTTGCGCGAACTCATCGAAAGCATTACGGCCATCGTTCACGAATACGGTGGAATGGTCAACAAAACTCTAGGCGACGGATTACTCTGCTTTTTCGGCTATTCCTTCGAAGAAGACCGGGAACGTTCCGATCATGCGGAGATGGCTTTGCTCGCGGCTGCTAAGATTCAAAAAAGTAACGTTCCACGAATGATCAGAGCCGCCAGAAACCGCGAACCGGTCTTTCCTTTACGCATCGGCATCAATACAGCTGCTGTCTTTATGGGCAACCTCGGCTCGGGTCAGCGCCTTGACTTCACCGTTATCGGTAATGGAGTTAACTTCGCAAAACGACTCGAGGGTGCTTGCATGCCTCATTCCATCTTAGTGGGCCCGACTACTAAGGAGCTTGTCGAACCGCTGGGCGGTCTGGACCGCGCTAAGCGGCGTATGATCGCTATCAAGCATCACAGTGAAATGGTCGAAGCTTGGGAGTACGACCCTTTTGCCCAAGATCCAGAGCTTCGCGTTCAAGCTGAAGAAGCTTATCGTTCGACCACCTATCTTACGCGGATTGAACGTCGTTGGACCATTGCGAATCCAGGCAACATCACTTTCACATCCGCTTTAGGTGAATCGAGTCTCGTCAATTTTTCAGCCACTGGTATGAGCCTGGTTATGAAAAATTTGGTTTCACGTGGTACTAAGTTGGAAGTTCAGCTCGATTCATTGGATAGCTCGCTGGGCAAGCAGCTCTCAGCTTTCGGCTTACAGAAGTTTCAAGTTGAGGTACGCTGGGTGCAGAACCACGAAAACGGTTATCTGCACGGAGTCCGTTATCTGGATCTCGACACGCGGCAAACCGACCTCATCACGGACCTTTTATGTCAATTCGGACTAGAAAAGCGCGACGGATCTGGGTCGAGGGAAGCCTCTTAGCCGGCCTCCTGGTTTCTGATGGATTGGGCCTTTTTGCAGATGTTTTGATGGCCTGCCCCGGTCTACTCATGGCCGAGCATTTGCCGATCGCTCGGCGGAACGGAAATCCTAAACGTTCCGACCTGCAACTGTTTTCCTATCAAGGCGGTAGTGCACCCTGGATTCCTTTAGCTCTCCAGCTCGATCCTCTCGACAAAGAGGGGAGTCTGCTTTTTCCAGATGATAAAGAATGGCTTTCTAAAGCGCTCGACCCACGCGATCGCCTGAGCTTCGCTATCGATGGCTTCGGTAAACGCTTTGATGCTAAGTCGCCAGCCCCCTGTGCCCATACCCATTGGATAGAACTCGAAGAGCACGGACTTTATGCCTATCTCCTCGACTGCAACAAGGGAAGTGCGAGGACTTTTGAAAGCCCAGTTCTCCATGATGAAGCGCAACGCACTGTCACCTCGCCTTACTATAAATTTCATTATAGCGAAAGGAATCACCTAGTCTTCGATGAGATTCAGATCAACATGAAGGGTACGACAGATTTTTCTGCTGTCGCCGGTAAGTCTGACTTGCTTATCCTAGCGGATGTTAAAAATTTCTTTACGATGATTTTCGATGCGGAAAATTTTGATGCGCGGATAGTCCGGAAACGCAACGGGCCTCTTGGCCTCATGGGGGGCATGGAATTCTACTTAAAGATCATGGCTTTTCGCATCGAACTCGCGTTGATGCCGGAAGTCAACTTTTTCAATAATGCTCTCTTCATGCCCATGACCATGTTCTTGCCTATCGATGCGAAAAAATATCTGCATCGCGGCAGTGGTGTATATTACACCTGGGAAAGTAGTCCAGAGACGATATGGCTGTTCGATGAAAGCAATATTGGTGAGCTCGACCTTTCGACGATAGATCCCGATTTTGAGGGAGAATCAGCCAAGCCATCGCCCGCTCACTGTAATCAAGATCGCTGTCGCTTCAGCCTGGTGGGCAAGGTCAAAGGACGACGCTTTGTGATGGATTTTATCATTAGCCGTCAGGCAGCCGACTTAGGATTTTTCCCGCGTCTGATCAAAGACGTCGCTTCGATTGAGAAGAAGCTAGGGCGCTCAGTCAGCCGTTTTGAAAAGCAAAAAAGAATGGGCATCTATTTCGAATCCGCACGTCTTCCCAAAGGCACTCACGCCTGGGATTTTTGGATCTATTTTCCAGAGAAAGGGCTAGAGTGCGAGCACACGTTCAGTGTGCAAAACGTCAACCTTGTGAAGTCGAGTCCTCCATGAGTTCCTATGGTGCCCCGCTGCTCTTTCATCTGCTACCCCTTGTGCCCCTTTTTTTTGGATTTAAATGGCTGGCGCTAGCGACACTGTTTCTAGTTATCGTAAGCTACGTCAAAGTCAAAAAAATTGAACAGCAGATTCGGGATTTGCAGCAAAAAAAAGGCCCCGCTGACGAGATTGCCGCTCTCGAAAAAGCCCAAAGCTTCTGGCTAGGCCTGACCTTTATGGGCAAGAAGAACTCGTGAGACGAAGTCTCTCACGAGCGTCGGTCTTGCAGATCAGAGCTGCTTTTCTACAAATTCCCAATTAACGAGAGACCAGAAGGCTTCGACATATTTAGCGCGAGCGTTGCGATAGTCGATATAGTAGGCGTGTTCCCAAACGTCGCAGGTTAGTAGAGGTTTGAGTCCGCTGGTCATGGGATTTCCAGCATTGGCAGTTTTTTCCAGGGCTAAGCTGCCATCAGGCTTTTTAACCAGCCAGGCCCAACCGGAGCCGAACTGGGTAAGAGCGGCTTCGGTGAATTTTTCTTTAAAGGTCGGAAACGAACCGAATGCTTGCTTGATGCCATCGCCAAGCTTGCCTTTTGGTTCACCACCGCCTTTAGGCGATAGACAGTACCAGTAGAAAGTGTGATTCCAAACCTGTGCAGCATTGTTGAAGATACCGCCATCGGTAGTCTTGATAAGCTCTTCCAAGCTTTTGTCAGCAAGGGGTGAGCCTGCTACTAGCTTGTTGAGGTTGTCGACATAGGTTTGATGATGTTTGCCATAGTGAAACTCGAGGGTTTCTGCAGAAATGTGCGGCGCTAAAGCATTTTTGGGATAAGGTAGTTCGGGTAGTCTAAAGGTCATAGTGGTCTCCTAAGAACGCATTTCAGCTACTATAGCTGCGGCCTCCCGCAGATCAAGAAATTAAGGGCTGTGTCGCTTCGTACAGCTAGATTGCTTTACCCGAATTTGGCTGCTAGGTTCCAAAAGTAGGCCCGGCTTCGGCTTAAAGATAAGGACAAAGATGCATGGTCGCCAAGAATATTCTCTCTGCTGAAGGTCTCCTCATCGAAGATGCCTGGATACTGCGCGAACTCAGTCATGAGATGCCCCAGCGGGAGAGTATTGCAATAAAGGCAGGTCGAATAGTTGCGCTTGGGCCTAAAGAAGAGCTGAGGCAGAGGCTCGGAAAAGCTGAACGAATCAGCCTTCCCGGGCATCTCATTATTCCAGGTCTCATCAATGCTCACACTCACGCTAGTATGAGTTTTTTTCGTGGTTTAGGGCAGGTACAACCGACGAGTGCTGCAGCTGATGCAAGTCTCATCGAAAATTTTTTCTTTCCTGCGGAAAAAGCTCTGACGCCTGACCTTATCGAAGCTCTCGCTTATCCTTACCTGCTAGACGCTCTCAAGTCAGGCACAGTAGCTGTGGCTGATGCCTACTTTTTTATCGATGGAGTGGGCCGTGCTCTCGAACGCTTAGGCATGAGGGGCTTCATTGGCGAGCATGTGGCGGATCTTGGTGGGCCGCATCCAGCAGGCAAGCCTACTTGGGAGAAATATCGAGACAAGATAGAAAATTGGGAGTTTTCTTCGCGAGTTCAACCTCTAGTCTATGGCCATGCTACGGACACCCTTTCGTTCGGTTTGCTCCGGGAGATTGGGCAGTATGCGAAAGATCGCCAACTCCCTTTCCATATGCATCTTTCCCAGACTTTCGGTGAACGGGAGCGAGTCGAAAGCCGGGAAGGAAAGTCACCGGTACGCTATGCCTACGATGCTGGCGTGGTCCACGAGCGCTCGCTCCTCGTGCATTTGGTAAGCGCCGATAGCCAGGATTTTAAGCTGATTGCAGCTGAAGGTTCCCTCATTTGCCTCTGCCCTGCTTCGGAAGTCATTTATGAGAAACTCCCACCTCTGAAGCCTCTATTCGCCTCAGGCTCAAGAATCAGTCTAGGGACCGACTGCGCCGCCTCTAACGATACGGCCGATCTCTTGCAAGAAGCCCGTATTATGGCGCTCTTTGCGCGGCATGAAGGTATTCCCCTAGGGGCGGATGTGCTGGGGAAGATGGTGCTGAATGAAGCCGCGACTCTCTTCGCACCTCACGATCTGGGCAGCTTGAATCCGGGGCGGGCAGCTGATCTCGTTTGTATCAACTTAGGCCTCGAACTCGCCCCTTGGACCCGGCCTTCGACCAATCTATTCTTCTCTTCGATCTCTCGCCAGGTTGAACACGTGATGATTGATGGTCGATGGGTCCTCTGGGATCGGGAGCTCACTCTAGTCGCCGAAGCAGATCTTCAGCTTGAGTTCAATCGAGCCTTAGCGGAACTTAGGCAGCGAACTACTCTTCCCCTCTAATGGCCGGAATTTGTAGGGCCCAGAGCGAAAAAATCAGTGACGATCACCTGAGCGAGCTGTTCCGAAAGAAGCTTCACCTTGGAGCGCAGGGCTTCCTCATAATGCAGAAAAGAACTTGATACCGAGCTGATGTTTTCGGGGCGAAGACTACTGAAAGTAGTTGATTGATTGTAAGACTTTTTAAAGAGGACTTTACGGGTTTTCAGATCATGCACCTCAATCACAAGGCCGAGACCTACCATTTCACTTGTGGTCCAGCTCCCTGCTCGCCGCAAGTTTCTGAAGTCTTCGGGACGCCACTTCTCGGTGTCCGTTACAGGCGGATCTTTGGAAATGGCCTCTCGACTAGGCGTTCCTGTTGGTTGGACTTTTGCCTTAACGAGCCAGATGGTCATAAGCGCATCGGCCTGCTCCTGAGAACTGACGATGAGCTGACCTCGCTTCGCAAACTCACGCTGTACAGCTGACCAGAGCAGCTCGTGAGGTATTACTTCGCGACTGGTATCGTAGACAGCCTCGATGGCTATCGTGCGGATGCCAAGCGGGGCCTGCATAGCCGTGTTACTAAAGCGATAGGCACATGCTTGAGTAAAATGGATAGAAGCTGCAAGCAGAAACACCGGCAAAAGCTGCCTAATCTGGAACTGCAGAACTTTGGGTAAAATAAAGCTCATAGGCAGAACGATCCTCAGTAAGCTCGCTGGGTGTAGAAGGCCAAGGCAGATAATAAGGAAGTGCATATGAGCTACTTCGGCAGCGATCAACGGCCTCGCCCCCCCGTAATACGCAGTCTGGCAAGTGCCGATGCTGCGTTCAATAACTGGGTAACTCAGAACGGGTATCATCTACTTCTTGATAAAGCTGGCGATCGATGGGATCTCGGGCTTCACCTCGAGCAATTGCCTCATCCTGACTATACGATAAAGCCCCTCTGTCGTCTGCACATTAGCCTCTCGAGTCACATTGATCAAGACAAGCTCATAAAGTCCGGGGTCCTGAACCCAGTGACCGACCGTCGACTTCTTTCCCTCATGGGTGCCGACCAGATTCCCATCAAGGTTCAGGTGAAAGTTTTGGAAGCTCGGTCGATCGACGCCATTAGGTCTGAATTTGCTTCTTATATCGTGAACTTAAGGTCAGAGCTAAAACAGCTTGAACTCGGGCCGCTCAAAAAGAGACTGATTGGGTCTTGGGTCAACAAGAAGAGTCGTTTTGGCTATGTATATCAGGCTGAGACATTAGATAAGATTAGCCTTGATGTCTAAGAGGTCTATGTCCTATATTCCCACAGTTTTTT
>JBGSTX010000319.1:0-6861 GCA_041736305.1 Oligoflexus sp.
AAAGGCTAGGTCTAAGGCAAAGAGAAAGCAAAGGACATCAGCTGACCCCGACGAACGTCTCTGACAAGAATAGGGCCCACTAAGTAACCGCCCTTAATCAGCCTGGATGACGTTGGCGAAGCCAAACGTCAACAGCCCCTAATACCGCTGAGCAAGTGAGCATTCAGGATGGGGTTCTCAAGATCGAATTCGCGCCCCAGTAATGCTGCTGGCCGAGCTCAGTTAAATCCGATGGCCGAAATTGCGACCGCGTTTGAGTTTCCTGCGTAGTCGGTCTTTACCGCCAAGCTCACGGGAGTGGGGAGTCTCTGATAGCTTTGCTGATGCTTCCCGCTCATTTCGTAGATACGGCCCGTCCCATCGACGATGAGGAGCTTGTCGTATCCATCTTCAACATCATAGCTCAAATTAAAACTCACGAATTCCCCTTGTTTTCTCGTAAAATTGACGAGGGTCTGATGCAACTTGTCGGCGAAAGGCCCAAAATGCAGATCACTACCGCCGCTCGCTGGCTCTTCATGCTTCATAAGCGCGTCCCGAATCTCTTCACTAGCCGGTAAAAAGCTGCCGTAATTCTCTTGCCCATTGGCTTCACCGTCGTGCAGACCTATGACATTTAAGTTCTCAGCATCGAGCACTGGGCTGCCGCTGTGCCCAGGTAGCGTATCGCAGCCGTGGTAGAACAGCTTGCTCTCCCCTTGCAAATTCCACTTTGCCTCGCAGTACCCACTCCAGCTCAGAAGCTTATTCTGGGGAAAACCGATGACCAGAGCGCGAGCCTTCTCCTGCACGTCCTGATCGGAGCGAGCCTGCATCTTCAAGGCTGCCGCAGGTATGGGGTCTACCAAGAGCAGCGCAAAGTCAGCGCCATCGTCCAGACGATGCTGCAGAGTCTTGAGACAGCGCGAACGCTCACCCCCTCTGGTCTCGCCCGTAAAACCCCAGTCGATCACGAGATTTTGACAGGAATCCTGCTGCTCGGCGGCAAGGCAGTGCCCGGCCGTTGCTACAACTCCTTCTCCGAGATGAAAAGCCGTGCAGCCGCCTGTCATTTTACCGATTGCCCCCAATTTTTCCTGAAGACGCGCCCCTATGGGCGAGCTCGCGTCGACGGCACTGAGGGTATCTTGATCGATAATAGACATTTGACGCGAAGCGTTCGAACTGGAATCGACGCCACAAGCAGTCAGGCTGGCAGCAATTAAGAAAATCTTTAGCATGGCTGTCCCTCAAGATTAGCTTGAAGATATCATTAACTGGCCAGCTGATCAAACTGTAGAAACTGTGTAGGGCGAGGCTGGAGCAGGCAGCTAATTTGGATAGGTAGAAAAAGGGCGCAGTTTCCCCTTTATTTTGCGGGAAACTGCTCGTCCCATGCGTCTGCTTATTTGACGTCGATCAGATTATTCACAGAATTACCGTTGAGGGTGCGGACATGAACCAGCCCTTCCCCTTGGACAGGTGCGGAAAGACCAGCTGTATATTCAAAGCTACGATCCGCAGGCTGCGATTGGCAAGTTTCATCATTCACCAGTTCGGCGATGGGTAGGACTACCAGGATATTGTTACTATCCAAGGTGGTGCGGACCTCTTTCATAACCATGCAACCGATAAAGAAGAAGGGGAATTGCCCTCGCAGCTTCAGAGCCTGCTTTCCCGACTCGGGGTTAACGTCGAGAGAAGCATTTTCTACCGTCGCGTAGAGGAAGTCGTCAGGAGATTCTGTCTTACGCCGTTCAACGCTGAAGCTAGCGTTGATTTGGGATTCTTTTTCACCATAGCTTAACTGGTAGGTGCCCTCAGGCAAGACGCCGAGTTTTACTGTCTCAATAAAGGGCATAATGCTTTGAGTGCAGGCTTTGCCAGGATACTTGAAAGCGCTAGCTTGAACGGATACCGTTTTCGTAAGCTTATCGACCACGGCGGAAGATTTACCCACGCGATGACAAGTATCGGGAAAAGCACCACGTAAAATAACTTCGACATTATCGTTATCGTCAAAGCCCTGCGGTATATAAATCTTACTGACCGATGCTTTCACTTCCAACGGATCGCCTTCTGCAGCAAAGAGAGATGGACTAGCCAAAACGCCAAGACTTAAAGCCAGTGATAGATGTTTCATGTGAGCCTCGTTGATATGCAGTGAAAGAAAATGTTTAGCATCATCCAGCTCAGGCATCTGCTCAAATTCCCAAACTGTAGATAAATAAATACACTGCAAAGTCTTATCCAAGTTATGCGGACTTCAATTAATCTGAACTCCTTACTCTGCATCGCTTGCTGTGTAAGCTTTGAGCCTGAAACTCAATTTGGTAGGAAAATTTTCTCTCTGCCAAGCTAGCTGATTCGGCTGTGTGTGTTTTAGCACAAGCCCTAGCTTTCGTGCCAAATGCGCAAAGCTCAAGAGAACGCTATGCCACATTTTGTCGTTCCTTAGCGCTTATCAGGAAAGGCTCTTTTTAAGGCTGCACTAAAATCGTGGGCGAGCAGATCAACGACGGCTTGGGTGTCGAGACTCGAGAAGAGGAAGGGGATCCTCGCCAGTGGAAAGTCTTTCTTAGCTTTGATGACGTCGCGAGCCGCGCGAGGACCGATGCGCGCGATGAGTTCATCCTTCTCGGCTTCGCTGAGCTCGCTGCGAGGACTTGGCAGCTGCCCTTTTAGATCGGTTATTGCCTTGTTAATACTATCGCTCATCGATCTCTCTCCGCTTAGTGCCGATGATGAATCACGCCCGGCAGTCCTGGCCCTCTCCACGGCGACCGCCTGCGCCGCTGATTTATGCGCATGTCAACCTTAAGAGGACATTCAAGCTTAACATGAGCGAGATCGTGCTCAACAGAATTCCTGTCACACGTGAGCTCCCTGAGATGATCGAACTTAAATGGTTCAGAGTTCTCATGATTACGGCATTACCATAACAGCACGCTTTTGCGAGAGCATGGCCTGATAGGTTACCCTCCCGACCATAAAAGGACGGTGATGCACCTTCTCATGACGTCCAAAAACCAACAGATCTGCCTGGAATTCATTGGCAGCCCTTTCGATTTCTTCACGAACAAAAGCACAACGTCTTACTTCGCGCTGCAATGTGCCATTCCTGCTTCCAATATAGTCATCCACACCAGGGATTCGATTGCGGAGTCGCTCTTTCAAAGCAAGGTCAAGACTATGCAGTAAGTCTGCTGATAGCCTTTGCCATTCGACAGTTGAGCGTAGCTCGACGGCTGCTGTGCCCAGTACCTGCTTCACTCGACTCAAATCCATCTCTTCTATATGTACATGCATCAGATCGATGACACCCAGCTTCTTGATCCACTCGATAGACGATCGCATGCCGGCTTCGGTTATTTCACGCAGATCATCAGCCAGCAGCATGCGGAGACGTGAACTGGAAAAATCAGTCTCACATTGACCTCCGATGACAAGAACAGGGACCGTTGTCGCAGCCATTGTCGTCAAGGCCGTGGAATATCCTCGCATGAGATATTTATCCGCCTTAGTCCCTGCTCCAAGAATGATTAGACTAGCCCGCTGGGCTTCAGCTTCTGCTAATATTCCCTGAGCCGGGTACTTCGCCGTGGTCACAAGCTTTGTGACCGCCGTATCACGAGGAAGCTTATCGGCAATAATAGCAAGTTGCTTTTCACACTTCTCTTGGATCTTCATCCGGGCATCTTTTAAAAGCGAATCAAGTTTGAGACTTTGCCAGTCAAAGTCAGGCAGCCTTTGAACCGCCTTCGCCATATCGACAATCTTGTTTTCCCAAACAGAAACCAATCGAAGCGATGCACCCGTTTTATGAGCGATTGAGCCTGCCGCCTGCAGCAGCTTGCGCATCTCTGTCTCATGATAAACCACATGACTGTCTTCTGCTTCAAAAAAAGGATCGAGAGCAATACCGACAATGATTGTGGCATTTGCTTTGTTTGCTGTATCCACTTGCAAGCTCCTTCACTTCTTTCTAGCAATCGAATCAATCTCTTCAAATTAAACAGTTCAACGTGAAACATTCCGCAAGGTAAGTCTAAGCTATGAATGCGTTGCATTGTCAGAGAATTCAACCTGAACAGGGACCTTAGAAAGTGCAGCTCCTGCAAACAATAAATACTAACACGAGTGAAGTGGTCAAGGAATTCCGTCCGTATATCGTAGAATTGTAACAACATCAGTGGCATGATGGGGCCCAAGATTTGTTCTCCATGACGCCTACTATTTACGCGAGGCTGGATCGATGGATACAAGTATTCTCCTATCCATTGTAGGTCTGCCATTTTTTGGTGCCTGCGCAATTCTCCTGGCTCCGACAAAATATACTCAATGGCCAGGAAAAATCGCTGTTTTCGTATCACTGGCGACATTCGCTCTAACATTAAAGTGCTGGGCGCATGTAGCCGATTCAAGCATTTTCATTAAAGAATTTGCAGAAGTTCCTGGAGTCGCGCTATCCATTGCTTTGCGCGCCGACCGACTGGGGATATTTTTCTCACTCCTTGTGACTTTAGTCGGAGCCGCCATAGCACAATATGCTCGCTTCTACTTCAAGGGCGAAGTCGTTCGACGCTTCTGGTTCCTCTTCATGATATTCCAGGGTTCGATGCTAGGCATCGCACTGTCTGAGTCTCTACTGCTTCTCTTTGTCTTTTGGGAACTCACTACAATAAGCTCGTGCCTGCTCATCGCTCACGATCATCAGGAAAAAAGTGCGCGTACTGCTGCCAGCCAGGCTCTGCTTATCACCGCAGCAGGCGGGCTTTGCCTGCTGGCAGGGATTATCCTGCTTGGCAGCGTAGCAGGAACCGATCAGATTCAAAAACTCTCACAAAGCAGTCAAATTATCCTCAATCACGAGAATCATCGACTCATCCTCGGTCTGCTTCTCCTCGGAGCGTTTACAAAATCAGCTCAGTTTCCCTTTCACTTTTGGTTGCCCGGCGCAATGGCGGCACCCACTCCTATCAGCGCCTACTTGCACTCGGCAACGATGGTCAAGGCGGGAATAATTCTACTTGCACGACTATTTCCCATTTTTCATGCATCAGACATTTGGCAGCCAATACTCGGTACCGTAGGGCTTCTGACCTTTGTGATTGGCAGCTGGAACGCGTTCCGATGTGCCGACATGAAGAAATTGCTGGCTCACAGCACCGTGGCTTATCTCGGAGTTCTGACGGCAATCTATGGCTATTCCACAGGAGCGGAAGTGAAAGGAGAGCTTCTCCATATTGCCAACCATACATTTTACAAGTCCTCTCTTTTTCTCCTGCTTGGATGGTTCGAGAAAGTTGCCAGAACCCGCGATATCAATCTACTTGATAGGGAAATTTGGTATCGACGCCAACCATTAGGAACCCTGCTGTTCAGCATCGCAGGGCTTTCCATAGTCGGTGGCCCCCTACTCCTCAGCTACACATCAAAGGATCTGTTCTTCGATGTGGTATTTAAAGAGACCGGAGAAATCTGGCCAGCAGCTCTGGTGACTTTGGGCAGCATCTTGACTGTGGCGTTCTCCATTAAACTCGTTGTCACCACCTTTTGGGGGACAGAGGAGCCGGAAGAAAGCCGCACGGGTGGGGATAACAAGGTTTCGCCATGGCTACTCATTATACCAGGGCTACTTATCCTGCCCCAACTCTTGGGGGGAGTGTTGCTTTCTCCAATAACGGAGACACTGAAAGAACCTCTACACGAATGGTCAGGCGGCCTTGCCTTCTGGACTAACCTGGATGTCAAAACAACTGTGAAAATCGTTATTTTCGCCGGCGGGATTGGCATTTACTTTTTTTGGCGAAGGCTAGCGAACATTCCACTGATAGACGGTTTTCTACCCCGAAGCCTACGCTTGGCTCAACAGCTTCTAAAGTCTGTCAGTCTTGCAAGCCATTGGATGCAAGGCAACAACTATCAGTACCATGTGGCTATTATACTGATAGCTTCGGTCGCCTTTCCATCGATTCTTTTCACTATCGAGCACAATATACCCTGGTATTGGAATGGCAAATGGGGCTGGGATCAGACGCTCTTTTTCCTTTTCCCCTCCTTGCTCGTTATAATAAGTAGTTTAGGAATTCCATTTGTTCGAGATAGGATCACTGTCGTTATTCTGCTTGGGCTAATCACATTTGGAGTCGCGCTTCTCTATATTCTCATGCGCGCGCCTGACCTGGCTATGACCCAGCTTCTGGTAGATACTCTCGGTTTGATCGTTCTTCTGCTTGTGTTTCATCACTTCCGGGGCATGCACGAGGTTATTGAACGAAACATGACGATGATCCGTGTGGCAGTATCCATTACAGTGGGGCTTGCTTGTGGATGTCTGGTCCTACTAGCAGGAATGCAGGCCGCTGCGACGCGAGTCGGGGAACAGCACCTTGCTCTTTCTTTGCCATATGCTTACGGGCGAAATGTAGTGAACGTGATACTGGTTGACTTTAGGGCCATAGATACGATGGGCGAGATTCTAGTTCTTATACTCGCTGCACTTGGGGTGGCAGCCCTCTTGCAGGGTAAAAGACCTCATCCAGACGATACAGTTCCAAATCGTAGGAGTTAGCGATGCGTTCTCTTATTTTAACGAAGGCTGTTCAAGGCATCAGCCCCATCGCCATTATCTTTTCAATCTATATCTTGCTCAAGGGACACAACGAACCAGGAGGTGGCTTCATCGCAGGACTGATCGGCAGCATCGCAGTTCTACTATTGGCTCTAGCCTATGGCGTTCAAGAAACCCGTAGGAAGTTAGTCACGTTCACTCAGGGCTGCCTTGTTGCTGGCGTCCTTATCTGCTTGGGGTCGGGATCTCTATCCATGTTCCAAGGAACATCTTTTTTTACACATTCCTACGCTGCATCCGGGCTTTCC
>JBGSTX010000377.1:0-4786 GCA_041736305.1 Oligoflexus sp.
TGTATACGGTGATAGATGGCCTCTAACATGTCTGCAGGTTAGCAGAGCCTATGAATTTACCGAACGCCACCTAACTTTAAATGCAATGCGGGATGGTTATTTAAATGCGCTCCGTGAGGCGAATTTGATTCCACCCGATGCTGAGATAGAACACAATCAAGATTATTCCAGTGCAGTTGAATGGACGATTAGCCCCTAATTATAAGACTTTTTAAAAAAATACGGCTGAGGACTATGAAAAAAGTAGCTTTGATTTCCGGCGTAACAGGTCAAGATGGCTCTTACTTAGCAGAGATTCTGTTGAAAAAAGGGTACGAGGTCCATGGGATTAAAAGACGAAGCAGTTCGTTCAATACGCAACGCATCGATCATATTTATCAGGATCCCCATAAGCTCGATATACCCTTCCACCTCCACTACGGTGATATGACTGATAGCACCAACCTCATTCGCATCGTACAGCAGGTCCAGCCTGATGAGATTTATAACCTCGCCGCGCAGAGCCATGTTCAGGTGTCCTTTGAAACACCGGAGTATACGGCCAATGCGGACTCTCTTGGCGCTTTGCGCCTTCTCGAAGCCATCCGCATTTTGGGCATGGAAAAAAAGGCCAAATTCTACCAAGCCTCAACATCTGAGCTCTTTGGCAAAGTTCAGGAGATTCCCCAACGCGAAACCACTCCTTTTTATCCGCGCAGTCCCTATGGAGTAGCCAAGCTTTACGCATACTGGATTACCGTAAATTATCGAGAAGCTTATGGCATCCATGCGAGTAACGGTATCCTTTTTAACCACGAGAGCCCGCTTCGGGGCGAGACCTTTGTAACCCGCAAAATTACACGCTCGGCTGCGCGCATCAAGCTTGGTCTGGAAGACTGTCTCTTCCTAGGAAACCTTGATGCCAAACGTGACTGGGGACATGCTCGCGAATATGCATATGGCATGTGGCAGATCGTCAATCATAGTGGTCCTGATGACTTTGTTTTGGCCACTGGACGAACGACAACGGTCCGTGATTTTCTCATCATGGCCTTCTCTTATCTCAATATTGCTTTAGACTTCGAGGGCGAGGGGAGCGACGAAATTGGTCGGTGCCGAAAATCAGGGCAAGTTATGGTGCGAATCGATCCTCGCTACTATCGTCCAGCCGAGGTCGAGCTCCTTATTGGTGACGCTAGCAAGGCGAAAGAATGCCTTGGTTGGGAACCCACGATACCCGTAGAAGCCTTATGTCAAGAAATGGTTTTGGCGGACTATGCGCGGGCCAAAAAGGAACTTGATCGGCGTCTTCTTGGGCATCGCAGTGTATCAGCTATATCAGCACATGAAGATGGTGGCTTCCTTGCTTGGGCAGCAAACCATTTGAAGGATGAGGGTGGACAGATTCAATGGACTTGATGAAAACTGCAGATCGCATTTTCGTAGCTGGTCACGGCGGGCTTATGGGTAGCGCTTTGGTTCGCGGCCTGGAATCGCGCAATTATTCAAAAATCATTACCAGAACGCGAGCCGAATTGGATCTTCTGAAACAGGAGGATGTGCGCCGATTTTTCGAGAAAGAACGCTTCGATGTGATCTTTCTCGCAGCGGCCAAGGTTGGCGGCATATGGGCCAATAACATTCAACGTGCTCAGTTTATTTACGAAAATCTATGCATTCAAAATCATGTGATCTGGTCCGCCTATGAAACAGGTGTGAGGCGGCTGGTTTTCATCGGCAGTTCTTGTATCTATCCAAAGTTTGCACCACAACCTATGCCAGAAGACTGCTTGTTGACCGGATCCCTTGAGTCCACCAATCAGCCCTATGCTATAGCAAAAATAGCTGGTCTGGAGCTCATTAATGGTCTCCGTCGTCAGTATGCTTGCGATTATTTTTCGGTCATGCCGACCAATCTTTTTGGAATCGGTGATAATTATCATTCCGAACATTCTCACGTCTTGCCAGCCTTGATCCGCCGCTTTCATGAAGCCAAGATGGAGAGCAAAGCGGAGGTCGTGGTGTGGGGAACCGGCACGCCGAAGCGGGAGTTTCTCTACTCAGATGACGCCGCGGACGCCACCATTCATCTAGCGGAAACTCTGAAGTCGGATACTCTGAACTATTCGCATATTGGGGAGAAGGGCTGGTCTCATATCAACGTGGGAAGTGGAGATGAGGTCAGTGTTGCTGTGCTAGCAGAGCACGTGGCGCAAGCAGTCGGTTTCCGGGGTAAGCTGGTTTTCGATTCTTCCAAGCCGGATGGTACTCCACGCAAACTCCTTGACTCACGCTTTCTCCTAGAAACTGGGTGGAAGCCGAAGGTCAGCTTGGAAGAGGGCCTGAAGCGCGCTTACGATGATTTCCTACATGGATCGAGCCGACGCCTTTGACCTACACATCCATCTGCTCGATATTTGTCTGAGTCCTTGGATTTAGCTTTTTGTCGTAGAGATTGGACAGCCAACGCATCGAGTCCTCGATACCTTCAGAGATCGATCGTCGGGCTTTCCAATTCAGGAGTGCTTGCGCTCGATTGGCACTGGCATAAGCTCCAATAATGTCCCCTTCTCGCCGAGGACCGACCTGAACAGAGATAGGTACCGGTGCGAGGACTTGGAAGGCGTCAACGAATTCCTTGACCGTTGTACCATTACCCGTCCCAATATTGATCTTTTCGCAGCTTCCAGGCGGAACCGACTCACTGTGGAGGTAGTCCACAGCTGCGAGGTGCGCTGCCGCTAGATCCCAAACGTGAGTATAGTCGCGGATGGCTGTCCCATCCCGTGTGGGCCAGTCATCACCGAAGATCTCAAAACAGGGATATTTTCCTCTCATTGTATCAAGCAGTCGACCGAGCAAATGGCTGGGATTTTTGAGCTGCTGACCTGTTCGCAGCTTCGGATCTGCTCCTATAGGATTGAAGTACCGAAGGCTCAATGCCTTGGCATCGTATGCTCTGCTGTATGCTTCAATCACTTTCTCGATCATCAGTTTGGAATGAGCGTAAGGTGAGGCAGGGTTGCAGTTGGCATACTCGGTGACTTCTGGATCGGACGTTGTACCGTAAACGGAAGCGGAAGAACTAAATATGATTTTATCGATCCCAAATTCGATAGCCAATTTGAGAAAATCTATCGATTTTGACACATTTTCCCGGAAGTAAAGATAGGGATCGGCCATGGATTCCGAAACAATAATGCGGGCTGCACAATGGATGACTGTTTCGCATTTTGGAAAGTCAGACCGTATCTGCGCTAGCAGCCCGGATTGCGTAATGTCACCTTGGTAGAACGGAAAATCTCGGCGAAAGGATAGATCTCCTGTCACGAGGGAGTCTAGAATGATTGGCGTATCTCCGCGATCGGCCAAAGCTGAACAGATTGTGCTTCCGATATATCCCGCTCCACCCGTAACTAGTACATCCATTGCGAGGACACCTTTCGGCATTCAGAGATTCATTGATTCCTTTGCTTGTCTTCGAGCTTGTATCAGGGAGGCCTTTTAGTCAAACTGTAGTTAAGTTGAACAAATCTGCGCCAGACGTTGCCCCTGCCCATTGATAGGGTATAAACTTGAGTCGCATGTCTTGGCGTTCTTGCTCAACTCCATTCAAGACAGAATACCAAAAACAGCTCTAAAGAGAGAAGTCAAGAGTTAATCATGACGCAGGTTACACGCCCCGAGTTACTACCTTTGTCCCATGCTAGAATTCAGGTCTTCGCTAGCCTGAGCGATCTCTTTTTTACTCCGAGTCGATCGATTTTTGTCCTGCTCGAAACGATGACCGTATTCGCGGTCTGGGTCGCATCGTGGTGGATCAGTCCCTACGGAGTTTGGGGAAGGCACGATGAGCACATCTATCTTTTGGGCGGCCTGTACAGTGTAATGTTCGTCGGGCTTTCGCTTGGAATTGGCCAATATGAAAGGTTCAGGCGCTTTAGCTATATCAAGATCCTGGCCAATGGGATCCTTGCAGCTTCGCTTTCCGTTATGATCAGCATTGCGGCAGCTTATCTTTGGTACCATGAAATGTTCGGGCGGCTCACAGTTGGCTGGGGGGCTGCAGGTAGTCTCGTGGCCATTACTGGGCTGCGCTTTCTCACGGCCTACCTTTTTTCATTTCATCCTTATAAGTTCGCTTGCTATGGTCGATCCCCGCAGCTTGATGAAGTCATCTCTCTTCTGCAGCAGAAAACCTTCCGAGCTTCTCGGTACTTCAGTTTCTATGCGATAGACACTAACCTTGACGGTCAAGCCCTGCGTCAAAAGCTTGATGAGGCTCCCGTCTATGACCTTGTGGTTACCGATGAGTTCCGTCAGCGTCCTGATTTTCAGAAATTAGTTCTGGATGCCATGAGACGTGGTGTCCGTATCGTCGATGAGCATGCTTTTTACGAGGATTTTTTTGAAAGGGTGGTGCTGGACCATTTCTCTGTACAGACGCTTCTGGTACGCGAGTTCAACAGCCGACGCATGATCAGCGATGCGCTCAAGCGGTCATTCGATCTCATGATTAGCGCCGCAGGACTTCTGTTTCTCAGTCCTATTCTCCTCCTTATTGCGCTTATCATCAAACTGACGAGCAAGGGACCTATGCTTTTCGTACAGCCTAGGCAAGGACGTCTTGGGCGTCAGTTTCAAATGTACAAGTTCAGAACGATGGCACATGAACTTTCCTGCAAGGATGCGAGCGGTGGATTTACGAGGCAGAACGACGCGCGGGTCACTACGATTGGTCGAATGTTGCGTCCCCTGCACTTCGACGAACTGCCGCAGCTGTTCAACATCCTTCTGGGCGACATGT
>JBGSTX010000380.1:0-7342 GCA_041736305.1 Oligoflexus sp.
TGAACGAGGGAGCCCGGTAAGCTTGACCATAAGATGGTCGCAGCACGGTCCGCTCGTCCCAAGCGTAGCGTAGGGCGAACTTGCCGAGGGTCTGGGTTGCGTACTGTGAATCATCTTCAAGACGCAGGCCTGGGACTAGCAAAAGGCTTTCGTTTAAGCTGTATTCGTCTTGCATAAACAAAGCTAGACGCTGACGTTTCACCTTTGATCTGTTGAGGCGATCGGCTTTGAGGGTTTCGGAAAGCTCTTCGAGACCAAAGGTGAGTAGGTGATCGAGGCCAGCAGCCGTCTGGAGCTTGAGGGTATGCTGCGTGAGCTTTTCTTCGGATTTTTCTTGCTGCTGTTCTTCTGGCCGGCGCCGCAATGCGCTCCGATAGCGATCGGAGTAAATCTGCACCTGCGATTCTAAGCGCAGCTCAGTAGTCGGGCTCAGTTTGAGCTGCGGGGCCAAGGCTAGCTCCTGGCGCTGGATAGCGTTGCTACGTTCCCATATAGCCCCAGCTCCGGAAACATCGGTTCCCTTTAGCTTATCGCTTTCAAAGCTAATTTTGCTTAGAAGGTTCAGCTCAGGGCGGAGCTGCCAGTCTTGGCGAATGCCGATAGCTAGAGTGTCGCGGCCGCTGAAGCGAGTGGCTTCGCTCCCGCTTTTATCTTGAGGAGCCGAGAGGTTCTTTCTGAGAAAAAGCTGATGCTCGCTGGCTTCCCTATGAATTGTTCCCTGAGCACTGAGATGGCTGCGTTGATCGCTGCTCTGGCTCAGTTTGATCTCTTGGGAGACCGCTGCAGGGCCCGCTTTCTGGCGCCTAGAAATAAGATTAATTACGCCGCCCACGGCTTCAGAGCCGTAAAGAGCAGAACCTGCCCCAGCTATAATTTCGATGCGTTCGATGCCGCTGAGATCGATCGATTCAAGGTCGAGACTATCGCCGACCTTGCCGCTGATGCGCTGGCCGTCGCGTAGGACGAGAATGTGTTTGCCTTCGAGTCCCTGCAAACGCAGAGTTCGGCCACGTATGCTTGGGCTAAGCTCGAAACTGGATTGTTGGCTGAGAAAGTCAGCGAGATTCTGCGGTGGCGCGTTCTCTTCCAACTGTAATGATTGGGTCGAAATAGGAGAGTGCCAGCTGCTATGTTCGCTTTGGGTGCCGGTGACGACAATTTCCTCTAGATCTGCTGAGCCCGCTAGGAGGGGTGTGCCTCCTAAGATGCTCAACAGCAGTGATGCTAGGAAATTATTCATAATTTGCGAACAGTTGCTCACTGGCCCCTCCTTTGTAAGGGATTAGATAATAATGAGAACTATTTTCATTATCGGTATGACGGGAGAAAACTTGAGGTGATCAGCTTATTTACTTGCTGTCTCAGGTTTTGCAGGAGATTGGTATCCAATATTATGGAATAATTGCTGAAGGTATAGAATGTCGTTGGCTTGCAAACTTAGGACAAATTATCTCAGCGGCTGAATTTTTCGCGTCGTAAGTAGTGGAAGGCAGCATGCTGCGAGAGACTCATCCTCCCACAATCTTCTTGCCAGCCCCGTAGCCGTTTAAAGCCTGCAGAGAGAGCAGTTTGCGCTGAGCTTCCGTGCGCTGATTTTCCTGGATTTTAGCCGGTGCAGCCGATTCGAAGAGTTCTCCCGTCAACGATTTTACGCCTGCGGTCGACGCAAAAGCCGCATCGAGCTGAGGCGGCACTGCCGCCTGTAAGAGGGGAGCGTTAGGGCTACCCTGAATCCCAAGCGAGAGCTGGACAGTACTTTTCGTATCCGTGACGATCTTAAATGCGGCTCGCGGCACGGTCCGCCCCGCGAGATAGATCATTCCGTTCTGCCCAGCAAGCGCTTGACCATGGGCCAATTGCTGCTCGTAGCTGCGCCGCCCTTCGCGACGCAAGAGGCGCTCGTCGCGCTCGAGCTGCTGATTCTGCAGGTGGCCCTCATGGGCCCGATCTTCCCAGCGATCGAGATTCCGCTCGTGCTCTTTGATCGATTTGAGGCCGAGCCGCTGCCGGTCGATTAATTTTTGGACTATCTGAAAGCGATTGTCATTATTTGGCAGGCGTATTTCTGTCTCCCACGGATCGACAAGAGCCGCTTTGAAAAGCGCCGGGAAGAGTTCAGCCTGCTCGACCACCACCTCGCGCATGAGATCGCGAAAGGTATGGGAATCAGCGACGGTATGGCGCCAGGCAGCTTCATGGGCATCAGCGACTTCGAAACGGCTCTTCCGCAAATTAGCACGCCCCTTGAGGGCCGCGAAGCGAGCGTCCATAGCGCGTTTTTCGCGCAGATTACTGAGCTCTTCACCTGCATTGATGCGCCGCAGGGAGAGTAGCTCGTTAGCTTTTTCGTGTCGATCGAGGCGATAAGCAGCTAGCTCGGCGCGTGCCTTGTCGAAAGCTTTGAGCTGATTAGGTTCCTTGACTTCGTGGATGAAGGGGTTTTCAAGGGCCCTTTTTAAAAGCTTCGGAAATTTGTCGGCTTCTAAGAGCCGCTGTTCCCGATGCATTTCTTGAAATTCTTCGAGAGTCTGAGCTTTTTTCGCGGCGATCTTGCGATTGATCGAGGTGGCCCGGCCCACCCTTTCGTAAACTCTTTGGAAGAGGAGCTCCGTCATCCAATCATGCAGAAGATCAATGTGCCGCCAGTGGAGATCAGTTTCTATTTCCCAATGCCTATGCCGCTCGTACCAGCGCCGCACTACTTCGCGCCGTACAGATACGTCTTCAATATGCTCCCAGAAAGCCGCCATGAGCGGCGAGAGCTCGGAAGTAAACTTATAGAGCCGACCATCGGCAGTGCGGTCGAGTTGTGGGGCATGCGGATGGAGGGGAGGCTGGAAGGGATGAGACTCAGCCAAGCTCAGCACCTTGTTGGCAAAGCGCATGGGATGATTGGGCGACTTGATTCCTTCGAGATCAAGCACGGTCGGTAGATCGAAAGCCGTGAACTTGACGAATCCAATGCGGCTGGACATAGAGCCCTTCCTATACCTAAAGTAAGTTTGCACGCGGGGCTGAAATCGCCCCCTTT
The DNA here is from genome assembly GCA_041736305.1 of Oligoflexus sp. Taxonomy (GTDB): domain Bacteria; phylum Bdellovibrionota_B; class Oligoflexia; order Oligoflexales; family Oligoflexaceae; genus Oligoflexus. The sequence continues at coordinate 3,032 of JBGSTX010000380.1, forward strand.
AGGTGTTCGGAAGAAGCTTTGCGAAAAAGATAAAAGACTAAAAAAACCCAGGGAAAACAAGGATTAAAGAACGCCCTTTGCGCGCAGCGCGTTGTGCATCTGGACTCCGTGCACCAAATTGATGCCGGCCTCCATCGCGGCACCTACGTGAATTGCTTCAGTCATTTGCTCAGGATCAGCACCAGCTTCGAGACAGGCGGTGCTATAGGCATCGATGCAGTAGGGGCATTGCTTCACGTGAGACACCGCCAGCGCTATTAAGGCTTTTTCACGCTTGCTCAGCGCACCGTCCTGTCCTACTACCGCGTTGTAGTAGGCAAAGAATTTGTCCATCAGCTCGCCCCGAAACTGACCTACTTCGGCAAAGCGTCCTAAATCTTTGGACTCGTAATAGTTCATGGATACTCCTGTTTAAGTAGTCGAGCCGCCGCAGGATGAGCCGGCTCCAGCCGTACAGCCGAAGCAGTGGTCGGCCGTCACGATCCGACGCTTTTCAAGAACTTCAAGATCCAAAGCGGCGAGCCCCGGATCGCCTTCTACCGGCAGATCGAGCATCTGATTAAAATCGCAGTCATAGACCCGTCCGTCATGGGACAGTGAAATTAGCGAGCGACACATGATCCCGGCCGCAGCACCTGGATTGAAGGCCGCGACGAGCTTTTCCATATAATCTTCGTAGGTCTTATTTTTCCTCAGCTGGGCCTTGAAGCGATGGATAGGCATATTGGTCAAGGCGAAGAGCTTGTTGAAGCTAATGCCGTAAGCGCTTGCGAGCTCGCGCTTATAGTCTCTTTCAAGATCTGCTTCTGGCGCCGGCAGATAGGAGCCCACCGGGTTATAGACAAGATTGAGCACTAGACCACTGCCGGGCTGACCATAGCCGACGGCATTGAGCAGTTGCAGCGAGGCGATGCTCTTTTTGAAAACGCCGCTTCCCCTCTGCTTATCGGTGAGGAATTCATGGTGGTAGGGCAGAGAGGAAATCACCTCGACCCGCTGCTCGCGAAAAAAATCGGGCAGGTGTCGGAGGCTCGCCTGAGTCAGTGGATGCGGGTCCAGCGTTACCGTTAGGTTATGTCGAACCATCACGAGACGATTCATGGCTCGAGCGCGGCGCACCATCTCCTCGAAGCGAGGATGCAGTTCGGGCGCTCCGCCGGTGATGTCGAGATTTTTTAAGCCTGGATTTTCGTCCAGAAGACGGAAGACCTCTTCGACGACAGCATCCGACATCATTTCACGACGACGGGGTGAGGCATCTACATGGCAGTGAACACAGGCCTGATTGCAAAGCTTGGTAATATTGATTTGCAAGATCTCTATGCGGCGTGGCAAGAGGTCAAGTCCGGAGCCTTCGAGCTTGGATGAGAACTTGTATTCCTGTGCCAGTGCAGCAGCCGCTTGCTTCTTATCTTCACTTGGTACCGAAAGGATCGACATGGGATAAAGCTCCTAGGAAACACTCCGTGCTTCAAGGTGCCTCAATCCTGCTGAGATGAAAATAGAATTCGGCTAGATGGAGCTGCTAAGGAAGAGGTGGCAGAACGAAGTAGCAGCCGAGAAAGCGGAAGGAATGCCGCTCAAAACTTGATTTGAGAGACCCCGCTCGACCGGCTGCCTTATAGAGCTAGCTTAGAACTTAAGTTTTACCTGTAAGCAGCTGCTTTAGATAAAAGTAATTGCGACGCACATCGCTCAGATCCTTTTGCAAATCCTGCTCATCGCGGTGGCTACTCTGGAGCGGAGCTTTGGTAGATTGGAGCTGTAAAACCAGAGGTTCCGTATTGCGGAGCAGATCTAGCACGGATCCATCACCATTTTGCAGACGATCGGCGATATCGAGGGCACGCCAGCGAATCTGCTGGGAGAGGCGGATGGCCTTGCTCAAATTGGGATGACTGTCATAACTGTTGATGCGGCGCGCTTCATCGGTCACCTGCAGGGCGCGGTACGCCAATGCGTTGGCTGCTTCGACGAGCTTTGAAGTGTCTTTCTCAGCGTACGTAGGGGTGCTAGCCTGCGTGAGCGTGGGAAGGGCTGTTGGCATCAGCGCCAGAGCGACGAGAAGCGTACGGATGGGTTTCATAAAGCCTCCTTCGAAAGGTTCAAGAGCATTTCCTCTCTTGATCCTGAAGCTTCTTCTTCTGCTTGGCAAGCAGTGAAGAACAAAGTGTTCTGTGAGCTCATCAGCTCAGCGAGCAGCGCGCTAAGACCTTGTGATTTATCTCTCAATAAAGGAAGCAAAAGGTGCACTGGAGCGAGTTCGACGGAAAGCTGCAAACTTATCTCAGCTCATCCCCCCTCATGCGAGGACTGCCCGGAACCTGGCCCTCGAGCCGCTGGCAGAAAGCCACGGCCCGCGGTCCCGCCACTTGGATTAAGAGAGATGACGAGCTGAGCTTTAGTATCTCGGGGTGCAAGTATAGAAAACTATTGAGTATTACGGCGGCTATACAAGAGCGCGGGCTCGCACCTATCGTTGCCTGGGGAAGTAGCCGCTCGCAGTTTCTGCTCGGGCTCCTCCAGCTAGCGCGTGAATTAGGGATCAGTTGCGAACTCTTTCTGCTGCGCTCCACCCCCTGGCAAGAGGGAGGGATCGATCAGATCTTCCAACTTTGGCAACCGCCTGCTGGGCTGCTGCACTGGGTTGAACGCAGCGACTGGCCGCAGGTGAGGGCCTTGGCAGAAGCGAGAGCGGCGGAGCTAGGGGAGAGGGTTCTCCTGCTCGCCGAGGGTGGTGCCGAGGAACTTGCGTTACCCGGTGCACTGACTCTGGCTCTCGATATCGTAGCGCAAGAGGAAAAGCTCGATCTCAAGCTCGCATCGATATGGATCGATGCCGGGACTGGGTTTACAGCTCAGGCCCTTCTCGTCGGCCTGGCATGGCTTGAGCGCTTGCCTCTCGTTGAAATAGTCCTCTGCGCGGGTGATCCTGGGAGCTTTGAGCAGGGGCTAAAAACGCAGCTTCTTGCTTCAGCAAAACTTTTCGGAAAAAATTCGCCCGAACTGCCGCCTTACCGTCTGCATCGACCGCCTACAGCAGCTTCATTTGGCAGCACGAACGCCGCGGTTTGGCAAGAAATTCGACGAGCTGCGCAAGAGGAAGGACTCCTTCTCGATCCCATTTATACCGCCAAACTTTCTCTCACCGAGCGACTTTATCCGTCGCTTGAATCACGCTTGATGGTGCATAGCGGGGGTGGACTCAGTCTTTTCGGATACAAATTCTGACTGCCTTGTATTTTGATGGCAGCAAATTTAGGATAGCTGCAGAATATTTCATATTCTGGAGGCTATTTATGAATACACTCGAAGAGTACAAGGCCAGCCACACGCATCCCATGAATCACCTCACTCATGCCATAGGCATTCCTATGATTGTGGTGTCGCTTCCCCTGGCTTTTTTTCACTGGCCTACGGCCTTAGGCCTCTTTATAGGTGGCTGGATTCTACAGTTCATCGGTCACGCTTTTGAAGGTAAGCCTCCGGTCTTTCTGAAAAATCCTGGAGCTTTGCTCATTGCCCCGATCTGGTGGGCAAAAAAGATTTTCAGGCTCAGCTGAGTTCCAGCGAGCGTCTCAAAGTTCTGCCTACTTAAGCAGGCAAGCTTTTCCCGCTCACACCCCTCGAGGAGCCGGCGTTTCTATTCTAGACTTAGCATTAGCACTTGCTATGCGAGGATAGAGTATGGGCTCCAAAAAAAGCCGCAAGAACTATGATGATGAGATGACTTTGTTCTCTCAGGCGACGCCGCCTCGGACTCAGTCGACCCTCGACTCAGATGAGGCTTACGAGGCCTTTCGGCGGCACATGGAAGAGCATATTCAGGCTGAAACGCGTGCTTTTCATCTGCTGCGTTCGGAAGCTGAGTCAAAGCTCCAGCAGCCGACAAACAAAGGCGAGCGGCCCCCCCCTCAAGCAGTTCCTAAGCCTATAGAGCCAGAGCAGCAGTCGCTGCCTCCGCGCAAGGGCAAAGTCCAGAGTCCTAAGACTAGAAATCCTCAACCATTGAGTAAGCCCGAGGCCCGCCCTCTAGCGGCCGCCGGACCTCGCGTGCGGACGCCTTGGATGAATGGCCTCCTCTGCCTGAGTTTTGCCGTGCTAGGCGGCCTCGGCTATCAAGGCTGGCAGCAATGGCATCAAGACAAGGATAAGCCCTCGAAAATAAGTGAAAACAAAGCGCGCTATCAGGCGCGACGGCAGCCGACGCGCGAGAGCATGAAGATCAAGCCTCTTGCCGCCAGTGTTGCGATGGCTCCACTGCCGACGCTGCCTCAGACATCGACTCCGGCCGCTCCGGCTAAAACGCAG
>JBGSTX010000383.1:0-3891 GCA_041736305.1 Oligoflexus sp.
GTTAAAATCGATGCGAGAGACGATACACAAAAATGAGATGACAGACGGCGGCAACGGCGAGCAGATTTTCCAGTCGATGCTCGACTCTGAATACACCAAGAATTTAGCTTTGCAGCGTTCTTCAGGAATTGCAAATTCGATCGAAGAAAACCTGCTCAAGATGATGCCAGAAGATCCAAAGGCCACTTCTAGTCAGAGAGCTGCTGGACGCCTCGAGTACCAAAAAGCAGCCAAAGGGGTGGAGTCCCGGTAGGGGACCACCTTTTCCAAAGCGCGGAGGTCATAGCTTATGGATAGCAATAAAGTTGGCCCTGGAATTTCCACTGCATTGACGAACAATGCGCCCGTAAGCAAGAGCAAGAAGGTTCAAAGAGAAACCGAAGCTCTAGGCACGAAAGCTCGCGACGACAAAAGCGACTTTAACGTTGCTCTGTCTGACAAGGCCAAGGAAATGTCGGAATCCCGGCGCAAAGCCGTGGAAATTGCTCGCAATACGCCGGACGTTCGGGAGGATCGGGTCGCCGATCTCAAAAAGCGTATCGAAGCGGGCGAATACAAGGCAGACGCTGGGCTGATAGCCGACGGAATGCTTCGGGAAGCAATGCGCGACGAAATGGCTAAGGATCCGCCCGAAGCCTAGATGTCTTGCTCTCTCCACTTTGCAGTGAGAATCAAAGATGAATTATGAGCCTCTTCTCAAGCGGCTTGCCACTCTGGTGCTGAGCTGCGATGGTTTAACCCGCCTCATCCGGGGGTTCGATGACATTCTCACAAAAGAGAACGATGCCATTGGTCGTTCTGATATTAATGAGCTCGAAGCCATTACTCAGCATAAGCTCTTCTTCGGCGCGAAACTTGAAGAGAGTGTGGAAGAGATCAGGAAAAGCATCAATTCCATCACTCTTAATCTTGGGAAAAAACTTCCGGAAGGCGATGAGCTGCAGCTTACTCCGCTTATAAAGTTTCTCAAGGCCGATGCAATAGCAGCGGGAAACGACGGCGATCAGGCTATCGCTGCTTTAGAAAAAGCCACCGAGACTCTGCGGCTGAGTCGTGCCGAGATCTTCCCAAAGATCGAGTCCAATGCCTACATGGTGGCCCGCCTCCTCCAGTATCATCGTGAAACTTACGCTTTCTGGCAGTCGGTAGCCCAGGATTCTGAAGCTACATATAGCAAATCCGGCAAAACTCTGACATCCGGGCAACGATCGATTTTGAGCGTGAGAACCTGACGCATGGGTGGACTCTATCACACACTGAATATAGGAGCCGAATCACTCTTCGCGAGCCGCCAGGGTGTAGATACAGCTGGCCACAACATTGCCAATGCCCAGACGGAAGGATATTCCCGTCAGCGGGTTAATTTAGAGCAACGCCATCCCTCGGAAACACGGGGAGTCATCATTGGCAACGGCGTTTTCGTCAAAAACATTACCCGTGCTCATGATCAATTTGTTGAGCGCCAGATCAACGACACCAATCAAAGCGTTGGGCATAGCTCTGCGCGCTTCGAAGGTTTAAAGGCTATTGAAGGCATCTATAGCCCAGAACTAAACAATACCCTCGCTAGTGAGATCGATCGCTTTTTTAACTCTCTCCAGGACCTCTCTAACTTCCCAGAGGAATTAACGGCCAGGACTGCAGTTCGTGAGAATGCCCAAAACGTGGTCGATTCCTTCAAGCGAATAGACTCAAGCCTGAAAGATCAGCGGGAGGACCTCAACAAGAGGATCCAAGGCGAAACCGAAGAGGTTTCCACTATGCTACAGGAAATAGCCAAGCTGAATGTTGCGATCAAAACAGCTGAGACTTCTGCCAGCCCTGAGGTCAGCGATTTGCTTGACCAGCAGGATAAGATCTTGAGGGATCTTACTCAAAAAATAGACGTCAATTACTATCGAGGCGAGCATGGGATGGTTGTCGTCCGTGGCCCCCAAGAAACTCTTCTGGTGGATCGCGGATTCCCTGCTCGATTTGGTGTCACGCGCAGTCTAGATGATGCCGGAATGAACAAGATCATCGTCGAAGACGGTTCCTCGCATGAACCAACAGATATCACTCGTATCAATAAGCGTGGACGTTTGGCTGGCCTGATCGAAATTCGTGACCGCGTTTTGCCCAAGCTCCTGGAAAATAATGATAAAATGGCAAAGACCCTCGCCGACGAATTCAATGCCATTCATAGGCGAGGGTACGGCCTCAAAGACTATAATGAAAGCATCGGAAGAGATTTTTTCGACTTTAGTAACGAGCCCTTGAACGCGGCTGCGACCATAAAAATCGGCGGCTTTGTTGAAGAGTCGACGGATGCTATTTCAATCGCATCCTCTGCTCATGCGCCTGGGGACAATGTTTTTGTCAACGATTTGCTCCGCCTCAAAGAGAGCCGCATCATGGACGGCGAATCTTCGACCTTGCAGGAGTTCTACTCGAATTATGTTGGTGTTTTTGGCTTAGACGTGGTGCGCTCTCAGCAAATCAAAGAAGCTGATGATACACTTTCGAAAAACCTCAATGCGCGTCGCGAATCGATCTCCGGAGTGTCGATGGACGAAGAGGCCATGAACCTTTTAAAGTGGCAAGCTAATTTTACGGCTTCATCGAAAGTCATCACGACCATCGATGAAATGCTCGAGACTGTATTGCAGATGAAACGCTAAGGTTGGGGACTGAATGCGCGTCTCGGACAGACATCGGTATGATATAGCCAACGCTCGGGTCAACCAGGCGAAGAACGACAACGCCTCGATGCTGGAACAACTTTCGACTCAGAAGCGCATTAACCACTTATCTGACGATCCTATTGCTGCAGGAATGTCCATTAGACGGAAATCGCAGATTAGCGATGCCGAGCAATTTTTGAAGAACATAGATTTCTCTAAGGGATTTATAGATCGTTCTGAAGCGGCTCTTTCAGGCATCAGCGACTATTTGATTCGCGCGAAGGAACTATCGGTGGCGATGGCCAACGACTCTTACGACGCGAATAGCCGTGCAGCAACTGGCCGCGAAGTAAAGGAAATTATCGACGGAGTCGTAAGTCTAGCGAACAGTACCTACGGGAATCGCTATATTTTTGGTGGATTTCGGACCTTGACTCCTCCGGTAAGCCGTGAAGGGCATTTTATGGGAGATGATGGAGCCATCTTTCTGCAAATTGATGAAAATAACTTCCGGCAAATTAATTTGCAGACACGGGAGCTCTTTGAACCAAACGCCGAGGATCGCGACAAAGGGCGTTTCGGTATGGTGAGCACTCTAGAAATCCTGAGACAATCTCTTGAAACAGATGATGTGCAGGGGATCAGGAAAGCCATGGATGAGCTGGAGTATCAGCTCGACAAAACCTCAAGTTACCAGGCGACGCTCGGCTCCGTTTATAACGCTATCGAGGAAAACAGTAAGCGCCTCGAACACCGTAGAGAATTGACTCAAGAAGACCTCTCACGTCTCGAGGATGCGGACGTTTACAAGTCGAGTTCCGACTTCAAGCGCACAGAGTCCGTACTACAGAGTACTTTGATGGCTTCCAACAAGCTGTTGCAGCCGTCTTTGATGAATTTCATGCAGTAAGTCTCGGAGCAGCTGAGGCGCCACATACCAGGGAGGGTAACTAGGTGCTTGTGTTAACTCGGAAAGTAGGGGAAGGCATTGCCATCGGTGACGACATCAAAATTGTCGTTATGCAGATCAAAGGCAAGCAAGTTCGACTTGGTATTAAGGCTAACTCCAGCACAGTTGTCCATAGGGAAGAAGTTTACCAGCGCATCCTTGACGAGAATAAATCGGCAGCGCTGGCTGATGTGGGTAGTCTCGATCAGGTGGCAAACATCCTTGGGGATCAAGATAGAAGCGAAAAGCAGACACCCATTAAAAAGGTGTCTCGAACCA
>JBGSTX010000037.1:0-13620 GCA_041736305.1 Oligoflexus sp.
CGATGAGTTGGCCCTCGCAGAGAAAAAATTCCAGCGTCATGGTCCCGACATAGGCAAGCTGGTTCATAAGCTTTTCCATGAGAGACCTGGTCTCTGCACTGAGCTTTTCGCCTAGCGACCAGGGCTGACTGCTGTGGAGAACGAGCTCGGTGAATTTTCATGCCTGCGCGATTCGCGAGGTGAGTCCGCAGGAAATCGAGGCCTACGACTGGGCTGTGGATTTAATGTCCCCGGCCTGGGATGCGAAGCATGTCGAAGAAAAAGTGATGGCCCAAAACAGTCGGCCGGTCTGTGACGTACTCATGGACCAGGACATCTTCGCAGGTCTTGGGAATATTATTAAGAATGAGGTGCTGTTCATTCTGAAACTGCATCCTGATACCCCGGTCTCGGCCCTGACTTCGTCCATGCGTCGGCAGCTGGTGCGGGAGTCGCGGGAGTACTCCCTGCGTTTCTATGCCTGGAAAAAAGCCGGCGAGCTGAAAAAGCATTGGAAAATCTTTCGTAAACAAAAGTGTGCGGACTGCGGTCGTCCCCTGGTGAAAGAGGAGACCGGGAAGAGCCAGCGCGTGAGCTATTACTGTCGCGTTTGTCAGCCGCTGACCGCTGTGTCTGCCCGATCATTGAGGGGAAGCTATGGGAACCGATCGGCTCATGAAGCCAGCGCTGGAGTATGAAGAAATTTAACCCCGAGGGCACAGTACCCCGGAGCTATAAAGATCTATCGTTCTTTCTTGTGTGCCTGATCTATACATATTAGCACTTATCTTGCTCAATGTCAGTGTATGCAGTTTGGATTTGGTTAGTGACTCAAGTTTAGACAGTGTTGCATGTCTGGACGGACGAAGAGGTGCAGTCACCCAAAAATATAAGAGAAATTAGTGGCATGCTTCCAGCATGCCTCTGGGGGTCCATGGATATCGGAGACGCAGCTTGAGCATGATACAAGCCTATATGCGAGCCATTTTTCGTCTCATCCTGCTAGGATGGGTCGCTCTGAATCTCGTTATGGCTTCTGTTCCTCGCTGTGATATGGTCCTGGCGGCTGTCCACAAGTCAGTCACGGCCTCTAACGAACATGATCACTGTGCACCCCAGAAAACCGGCAAAGGTCCCATCCTGCATGATCATCGCATCTGCGCCTGTGTCCTGGCCAAGCTGGTGTTCGGCCGCACAAGCGAGATCCGTCGTGATCCTATTGTAACTCGTCAGCCACAAGCTCTATCTGTCATTGAGTTCACCTATCAATTTGCTGTCATCCAACATACAGCAAGCATTGAAACTCCTCCCCCGCGCGCCGTTTAATTCATCCCCATTCAACTTATGCGTTTTGAACGAGCAGAATGCTTCTGCGTTCCGGCGTGAACGGCAAATGTTTGCCATTCCGCAACGGAGAGGGATGTATGTGCGCAAAGGAGAAACTCATGCAAACACGTCGCAGTCTTTTCATGAAGGCTGGAAATGTACTGGCCGCGCTTACGGTTTATCAGGTGCTGCCGAAGGAAGCCTTTCGAGTCGGTGAGACAGCCTATGGTGCAGTGAAGACCTTTTCAGATATTCGTGTTCGCTGCATCGGTACGGTTCAGCCTATGCTGGCCAGTGATCTGATCAAAGGTGTGGCCTTTACCGGAAAAGTCGATGAGGGTGGCCACTCTCATACCTACACGGTATCTCCCGAGCAAATCGCTCAGATCAATGCCGGTCAGGTCGTGACACTGCGTTCAAGTCAAGGAACAGACGGCAGTGGTCCCCACACTGTGACCATCGATCCCACCCAGCTGCTTCCTGGTGGCAGTTCCATTCAGGTGTTTCAATCAGAAAATGGCAATATGGTTGCCTTGCGCTTGGGCAAGGGGGCGCAGCCCTATCTTTATGTGGAGGGAGCGGAAGGCTTGGATCCTGAGACAGTGAAAGTCTGTATTGGTTTGGCCGCCAGTTGCCAGGCCGAAGGATCCTTCAGCAAGATGGAGCTGATCTCCGAGATCAAGGATCGACAGATCTTTGGATCGGTTCAGCGCCTTGAGGTGCAAGGGGAAAGTTTGGTCCATGTCTGGGCTACGACTCAGTCCGGTGCCCAGACCAAGGTTGTAGCCAAGATCAGCAAGTGATGCCAACACGAAAGGATCATTCTATGAAAAGCTTGATAAGCATGGTTGTCGTCCTGTTTGTTGGCGCGTCCTGTGCCAAGGCACCCAGCAAACCCCTTGATACAGGGAGAGTTCAGCAATCCACTGCACCTGTGAGTGCAAATGCCCAGAATGAGCATGCTGATCACGAGCATGAGTTGAATGAAATGAATGCCGAAGCAGAAGCCCCTGCTGGCTCTGTTCGAGCAGAAGACCTTGAGCTACTCAAAACGTGGCCCAAGGCTCAGTATGTAGGCAATGAACAGCTCCAGCTGAGCTTTCTGCCTAACGTTCCTTTGAACTGAATCTGCTTTAGAAACTTTTGTCGAACTATGGAGCATGCTTCCCTCGGAAGCATGCTCTTTCTCGTCTCCGCTATCAGGCCTTTTTCACCCAGGCCGTACACCAGCCTTTGGACTGCACACAGCCTGTGGCAATCATGGTACACTTGCCGACGTCTTTTCCGTTTGGCGTGAATAGCTGACAGTTTTGACAGCTTTGATCCTTGCCTTCAACGCCCATTTTTGCCGGGCGATTGGCGGCCTTGGTGGCGTCCGGAACGTACTTGATGGCCGTCGCCACGGGATCATTCTCTGGGACTGGTTTGCAGGGAACTTCCTCTGCAGCCAGCGCTGGCATGGAGGCCAGCAAGGAGGCCAAGGGAAGACCCGCGGCGGATAGAGCCAAGAGCTGACGGCGGGACATGGAAAATCTGTGGTTCTGCTTAGGCATGATCGTTCTCCAAAAAAGTTGGTGAGGCAAACGCTCAGGCCAAGCGTTCACCTTATGTCAAAAACCTGTCCCCTGAGACAGGTCTGAGGGACTGGAGCTATGCAGTGTGAGAAGAAAGCTGAGCAGATCACTCAGCTCCTGATCCGTGATGGTAAACCCAGGTTTGACCAGGGCATCCACATAGGGATTCTGACCCGCAGGGGTAGTCGCGGCGCGGCCACCCGCTGCATAATGACGAATGACAGCTTCCAAAGTCGGCAAGGATCCATCGTGTCCGTAGGGTCCGGTCTTCCCTACAAAACGCAACGCGGGCACACGAAATTGTCCCATCAACTCCGGCCTCTTTTCCAATTGGGCAGGAGTCGCAAAGCCCTCATTGCGACTGGGATAGGCACCGTGACCATCCACATTGTATAGACCGGTATTATGAAAGCTTTGCCTTTGAAAGTAGCGCCCATTCCTCACGTATTGATAGGAATTGCTCAGCATGATTCCTGAGTGGCAGCGGCTGCAGTTCAAAGTTTCACCGGAAGCGAGTGGAGCCAGACCAAAGAATAGTCGAGCTCCCTTATCTTCCGAGCTTGAAAAACTTTCCATTCCCTGCAAAAAGCGATCAAAACGCGTGTCAAAAGAAATGAGGCTTCGTTCATAGGCCGCCAGGGCCGCAGTTAAGTGATTATAGTCAATTCGCCCCTTGGCGAAGTCCTCAGGATAGGACAGCTGAAATACTCGCTGGAAGAGTTCACGGTAAGCCGGGTCGCTCTCCAAGATCCGCTGGAGCGTTTCCTGCTCACGGCCGCGAAGACCCATCTCCACCGGGTCGTCGCCAAAGAGTGGGATGCGAGCCTGCATTTCCAGGATCGGAAACACAGGATTGGCCCATGTGAGAGTGGAGTAGTAGGCGACATTCAAAAGAGTGGGACTGCTGCGAGGCGTATCCGCTCCATCCACGCCTTTCGAAGTGGCGAGGCCATCTGTGAAAGCACGATCGGACTGATGGCAGCTGGAGCAGCTGATATTTCCTGGTGCCTGATGCACCGCCGAGTACGATAGGTTCGTGTCGTTGAAAAGACGGCGGCCAAGCTCGATGATGTCTTCATTCAGAAACGTATCCCGAGTCAAAGGCGGGTCGAGGCGCTTGTTCTGAAGCCGGCCCAAAGGAAGATAAGGCTCGGGGTAAGCTCGAGGAATCCTATCGGCGAGCCATATCTTGTATGCGTCGTGTAAGGCCAGAGTCTCTGTATCCAGATCTTCCGTATAAGCACTTTCCGCCTCATCGACCTGAAACTTCTGCCAGAGAGAGGCGGCCAGTGAGCCCTGCCGCTCATCTGCTGAGCAAGCCCCAAAGGTGAGTGGCAAAAGTGCGATGATGAAGCGGAATGCTTTCATAAAAACCTCTTATGGAGCCCAGGAAAACAGGCTTTGCTCGTAAGGTGCCTTGGCATTGGCTACTTCCAGACCCAGGGCCTTGAAGGCGAATGCGCAGTTGGGGGCGTTTTCCGTCATGACCTTATTGCTGTTGTTGCAGGCGCTTTCCAAGGAGTTGACAAAGCTTGTGGCATCGACGGGAAACAGCCGGCTGAGGTCCATCTGCACTGTGACTTTGGAGGCATCGGCATCCTGCAGGTGCTGAATGGGAATGCTGATCTGGCGTTTATTGGCGCTGGTCAGAGCGTTCAGCATCTTCTTGCTTGTGCCGCTGTGCATTTCGATCTGAATATCAGCTGGGAAATGCTGCCACATCCAACCCATATCGCTGGGGGCAAGGGCGGCCGGAACCTGAGTCAGGGCTTCATCCATAGGCGCATAGGGGAGTCCGAGCTGAAAGCGGATTTCCTTGTAAACGCCCTGCTGCAGAAGTCCTGTAATCTCCGACTTCAGCTTTTTCGTGGCATCAGAAGACGCGCAGGAACTTTCCAGGAAGTTCAGCAGCGAGATGCCATTGCCTGCGGCATCCACATACTGCAGGTTGCTGCTGTTATCGGCGACGTCGAGTTCAATGCGCTGCTCTTTGCCTTGATCATCGACCAAGGTCAGATTCGACACGAAAAGACGCAGGTCGGTAAAGATCTGACCACTTTGCAGCGAGGCGGCTGTTTTATCGGTGCAGACCAGCTCATCCGCTCCCACCTTGGCCTTGAATTGAACGGCCACCTTTGAGGATTGGGTTCGATCCAGAACCGGAGGGGCAGGCACAGGTTCGGCTACTGGCAGAGTTACAGGCGCCGGCGCGGGCGCTGGGACGGTGGAAGCATCTGCCGTCCGCGTCTGATCTACAGACTTTGAGGACTGCGAGCCGCATTGAACGACGAAGGGAAGCAGAACCGGAACCAAAAATCTTTTCATGAGAACTCCTTATTCCATAACCGCAGTGGGAGAATCCGAGCTGATCCGGTAGGACCAGACGAATCCCACAACACCCATATCTTTCTTGCGACCGCTGGTAAAATCGCGAAGCCATTCGCCGCGCAGTTTCAATTCCGGATTCCATTGCCAATTATAGGCCGCACTGATGCGATAAGGATCCTTATCACCTATGAGATTGGCAGCAGTGGCAAGAGCTGTCGCCGCCGCTCCTGAGAGTTCGTTTTCAAAAAGTAGGCGCTCGTAGCGGATGGCGGCCAGCTGCGTATCGGTTTTGAAGTAAGCGCTGGCCCAGTGAGCTCGGGCCTTACTTTCAAGCGGCGATAGACGGGTGGCATCACGCAATTCTCCTTCGCTTCGGCTCAATTGCATTTCCCCTTCGGCCCCGAATGTTATCTGTTCTCCGAATTCCAGACTGGCATGAAGGCCCTGCACCTGGGTGCGACCTGAGAACCAGTAGACGGGAATGGTGCTGGTATCGAGTCCATGATTGTGCTCAGCACTGTAGCGATTGTCTTTCCGCCTGTCCGCTTCACCCTGATAATGAAAGAGCCCAAAGCTCCAGCCCAAGCCGGCGGTCCGCATACTGTGCCGGAGGTAGACATCGAAGGCTCCTTTGGCAGCATCCTTACGTTCTGCAGGAAAGCTGTCGCCTTGCCAGACTTCCAGACCCGTTTCCAGACCGAGATCTTTCAAGGACGCTCGCGCCCTAAGGCCCATATCGTTATACTGCCGCCCCCAGAACGCGTCATAGACCAGAGGGCTGTCTGAGAATGGCGTTTGACTGGGATGGGGGCTGTTGTATGGGGTCATGACCGAACTCATGCGGCCGAACTCCAGAACACCTGCGGCTCCGAGCCTCTGACCGACCAGGGCATGTTCCAGCTCCAGGCCGTCGGCACCTGTATGCTGGCCGATCTTGATCAAAGCATAAGATGAATTCTGGCCCACGGATCCGCTCAGCATAGCCTCGTCCAGGTGAAAACCGCGCGGCATGGGCAAGGCCTCACCGCCCATAAGGAAACCAGGAATGATCCAACGTTCGGAGCTCTTGACTCTTGCTAAAGATCTGTAGCTCCCAGCCACTGTGCTTTGGGCTGACCAACCGTCAGGTATGCCCAGGGTCGCTTCTTCTTCATGAGCCGAAGCCAGGCTGCTGACTACGAGAAGGGGTAAGGCGCGAAGCGCTATGCGTTGCAAAGTCCTGTTCCTTATGGTTGACGCCAGGGATCAGCAAAGCGGGGATTGCTGATGAAATCCTGATCAGTAAAACTTTCCAAAAATTCGATGAGGTCATTTTTTTCAGCTGCATCGAGTGTGAAGCCTGTGACGAATCCGTCCTTAAATGGATTTTTCCGTCCGTCCCCACTCAGGGGACCACTGGTGATATGACGTCCGCCCGCAGCATAGAAATCGAGGACCTCGCTGAGCGTGGCAATGCTGCCGTCATGCATGTAGGGGGCTGTCACTGCAATATTGCGTAAGGAGACAGCGCGGAACTTCCCCATATCGCTGCTTTTGCCGCTTATTTCGAAGATCCCACGATTGCGACTGGGGTAATCGCCCTGGCCGTTGATATTGAAAAGACCGGTGTTGTGAAAGGGTCTTTCGATAAAACTTGTCGTGCGATCGAAGTTCGAGTCCGTAAGATTGTAGCTGCCGTGGCAGTGAAAGCATTCCATGCGTTCGCTGAAGAAAAGTTGGCGACCTCGCTGGGCGCCGGCGGAGAGGGCAGCAGGTTCACCCCGCTGAAAGCGATCGAATGGGCTATTGAAGCTGGTAAGGCCGCGAACGAAGACAGCCAGCGCGTCCACGATTTGATCGCGAGTATAAAGTTCATTTGCGTCAGGGAACGCAGCTGCGAAAAGTTCCTGATAGCGAGGGTCGCTGCGCAGCTGATCCTGAACGCGCGGAAAGCTGCTCTCGGTGAGGCCTTGTTCAATCGGATTCTCGCCAAAAAGAGGCAAAAGAATCTGCTGCTCGAGTTGCCTCAGGTTGGGATTGGCCCAGGTCAATGTCGGAACGTAAGCCACGTTCACAAGGGACATTGAACTGCGCGGATGACTTTCCCCAGTCGACCCCAGGGCCAGCGCGCGTCCGTCGGTAAAGGCCTTATCCTGCTGATGGCAGGATGCGCAGCTTTGTGTTTCGTTCCCGGAGAGGCGTTTTTCGTAAAACAGATGGCGTCCGAGTTCAAAGCGTGACTCGGTCATGGGCTTGTCAGGGGGAATGAAGGGCAAGGGGACATTGTCAGGGATATTCCAGGCAAAGGTTTCCGCACTGGTATCCTCCTGGCTTTGAAAACGCGTTTCACTCTGATCCTGGCATGCCGGGCTCAGCATCAGGGTGAAGGCGATAAATTGCAGGGTGAAACGCATGGCAGACGACCTTTCATTCCACGAAAAATACGCTCTGAGATTGACCATTGGCAGGCTGCCCCGTTGTGAGATCCAGCCCGAGCTTTTTGAAAAATTCGGAACACTCGCTATCGGCTTTCTCGGACATGCAGCCTGGTGTGTCTTTAACATCGGAAGCCAAATCAAGTCCTTCCACGAGTTTTGCAAAGTCAAACACTATGGTGTCACGCTGAGGTTCGAAGTTATCCAGTTCCACATAGGGACGATTATCACGGGCACAGCTCACAGTTTGACCCAGTTCGGCTTCCCCACTACAATGGGTGCTGCCGAGGTGAAAATTATAAACCGTGGCGGAAAAATCGGGGTCGGACGGTCGGGTGATGCCGCCTTCAGGCGCAATATCCAGGCGCATGAATTTGTAGCCACCTTGCCAGGACCAATAGAGGCTCGGTGTGTTCAAAGGCCCCTGGGCCTGGGCTATATCGATATGATTCATATCGGGAGGAACGCCGATACGAAAGCGCAGGCCTTGGATAGCCGCTCGACTGCTGATGGTTCCGCTCGCTTCGGTATGCGTGGACTTGACTTCACCTTCGCAGTTGTCCGCACGATCCTGAAAGTCGACGAGCGCCAGCCTTGTATTTTGCCATTCATTGCTGTCGAAACTCAGACTCTCGCTTTGTCCATCGGCTGTTATCACTTCAACGTCGCTGACGAAGAAGCGAAAATCCTTCAAACGTGCGGTAGACTTGGAAAGGCCAAGATCGGCCAGCCGAGCGTCACAGTTTATAGCTGTGCTGCCTGCCCGGGCGGCGAACGATAGCCGCAGGCTCTGGGCTGTGATTGTCTTGCTGCTGTCTCCTCCACAGCTGACCGCTCCGGCGAGAAGGCAAGGCGCAAGGAAAATGCTGGCCGATGTTCGCATGGATAGTCTCCTTAGATTTCCGACGCACTGAGTTTAAGATTCTTCTGCTCGGCTACGATTTTTTGCAGATCGGCCGCCAGCAGTCCAGGGGCCAAAGGCGGATCATAGACGGCTCGCCATTGACCCGCGGGGTCGACCAGGAAAATTTTGGGGGAATGAGCCATCATGTAAATGTCCACGTTATGAGGGTCCTGCTGCTCTTTGGCAAAGCCAACGTGGAAGCCGGAGGCGAAAGCCTTGACCTGATCGACTGTCCCTGTCACGCCGCGGATCGCAGGGTGATAATTGCGAACGAAGTCCGCAAGCTTGCTGGGCTCATCGTGCTCGGGATCGACGGTGATCATGACGAACTGAAGCGCGCTGAGATCGCTGGGCGTGAGGCGGGCCATCTCGCTTTTGAAGTAGCCCATCACCATGGGGCAGACTGTGGTGCAGCGGGTAAATCCGAAGAAGACCAGGGACCATTTCCCTTGCCATGACTCCTTGGTGAAAGGCTGCCCGTTGGCATCCGTAAGGGCAAAGTCGGGGAGCTTTCTTTTGAGCCTTGCCCAGTTCCTCGCCTTTGATATCCAGACGCTCGACCTGTGGCTCGAGCCGTTGGATGATAGAGAATATGACGACGAGACTGAAGACAAGTATAAATGGCCACTTCAATTGCTTCATTATGCAACCTTATTCGAAGGTATGGACAGAGGATCGCCCACGACTGCTTATACGTCGATGGACATGAGATGCACCCAAGCCTATGGATTCTGTTTATGGAAAAAAATGAGGAGGCGTTCAGACTCGAGGCGGGGGAGCTTCGACTTCAAGAATGTTGCTGGCCATGACCGTGAGTGAGGGAAAGACGAGGACCCGCTCCGACGTCGGTACGAAGCGATAGTCGCGTTCCGTGACGACGTCCGGAAGAGTAAAGACGAGGCAGCTGAGGAGATGGCATTGGCAGAGACCGGCTTCCATCAACTGGGCACCTTTGTCAGCTGGCTTTGACGCAGACTGATGGCAGGACATCTCCACTTTGGCAAGCTTGTCTGGCGTATCTTGCAGGCTGCTCCAGACCTCTTTCACAAAGCCACAACGGGGGACCGATGCCAGCATGAGGTTTCCGCTCAGCAGGAAAATGCCAAGAAAGAGCATTAGTTTTCTGAACATAGTTCTCAACACGGATACCGAGTCCTCTCGTGGCTAACGGCGTGAGGCTAGCAAAACATTTTAGAGTTTACAAGACGCTTACTTCGATCACATCATTGTATCAGCGCACGAGTTCTGCTAAGCTCCGAGCGTTTACTTCAGGAGTCGACGATTTTGTTTTTGCTTTCGTGCAGCCATGTCAAAACTATGAGCAGTCGTATGGGATTACTGCTGCTGGCCTGCAATCTTTTTGTCTGCTCCATTCCCCGCTGTGATTTTCTGCGCGCACTTGTGCAGGATACCAAGGACACGTTGCTTGCTGATCAAGATGACCAGAATTCGATGCATCACTGCCATGAGAGTCCCACATCGGACTCGCGAGATGCGACGCAGCTCAGCGAGCCCAGGCTCTGCAAATGCGAGCTTCTGAGTTTCGTAAGCACTTTGCCACCGGGACCTATACGATGTGCAAATTCTGTGAGGTCTTGCGCTCTTTGAATATTTTGCTGCGAGTCGAACATTATTTTAATCGCCTGGCCATCCTTGTGTTGGTCATAAACATCTGCGTGGTATCCATCCCACGCTGTGATAGCGTCTTCGCAAGTCTTAAACATCAGCTCCTTCATGAGGATGGTCGCACGGCTCTGGATTGCGGCCAGGCTGTTTCCCCGATTCACAAGGGGGAGACTATTCAGAATGCTTCGCTCTGCCGCTGCTCTATTTTGAAGTTTCTATATTTTACCGATAGCGCACTCAGGATGGATCGCTTTATCGTCTTCGATAGGCGCTTGCTTCTGCTCATTGAATTCATCGAACCTTTGCGCCTTCTGTCGCAGACCATTCAGCCTGACCCGCCTCCTCCACGACAGATATAGACGGACCGACGTTTCACCATGAGTCCTGATGCGCAAAAGTCAGATGAGGGCCTCCTTGCGCCCGCTTGTTCCTACATTCTGTCAAGAAAGGTAAACTGCTCGTGGATTTTCCAATCTTCCACTTGGATTTTCTGAACAATAGATTCCTGATAGGCATTATCGCTGTCCTCCATGTTCTCATCAATCATCCGCTGGCTGTTGGGGGTATTCCTCTGGTTGCGCTTTTGGAATGGAAAGGCACCAAAGCTCCTGAAGGCCAATCGAAACTCTGGGACGATCTGGCTTTTCGCATCCTCTTCGTCTTCTTCATTGTGACCACAACGGTTGGGGCCATGACGGGGGTGGGGATTTGGCTGTCGGCCTCGCTGGTGAATCCCACCGCCATTGGAAGTCTGATCCGGGTATTTTTCTGGGCCTGGTTTGTCGAGTGGATAGTTTTCGTAACCGAGGTGGTCCTGATTCTCTATTACTTTCTTTCATGGCACAAACGATCCCAGGATAAGCGCAAACATGTCCGCCTCGGATTCATACTGGCCTTCGCTTCCTGGGTTACGATGGCTATTATCACGGCCATACTCGCTTTCATGATGGATCCTGGAAACTGGCAGACAGATCGCTCCCTTTTACAAGGATTCCTGAATCCTTTGTATCTGCCTCAGCTGCTCTTCCGCACACCTTTGGCTATGGTCATGGGCGGAGCTGCGGGTTTGTTTCTTTTGCCATTTTTCACCAAAGGCAAGGAGCAGCTCCGGCAACAGGCTGGACGTACCATTGGGAAGTGGATGCTGGCCTGGTTGCCTGTGCTCGGGGCTGCCAGCGTCTGGTATTACCTGGCTGTACCTGATGCCATGAAGGCTAATCTTTCGGTTGCCAACACAACGCAGGAGTTCACGAATTGGTATGAAGGTTTGGTTTATTTGATGATTACGGCGATTGCTGTGGTGACGGCAGTGGCGTCTGCGGCTTCCCTGGGGCGCCTCAAATCCAGCAGTTTCTTGAGCATGGTGCCCTTTGTGATCCTGCTCATGCTTTTGAGTCACTTTGAGCGCGTTCGTGAGTTCATAAGGAAACCCTATGCGATTGGACAGTATCTTTATTCCAACGGTCTGAGGGCCGCTGACTATCCTCTTTTCAAGCAGGATGGTCTTTTAAAGCATGCTGCCTATTCAAGTATCAAAGAGATTACGGCTGACAATCGTCTGCAGGCCGGCCGCGAAATCTTTGTCATCGCCTGCTCGCGCTGCCATACTCTGAACGGCATCAATAATGTTCGCAATAACCTTCTGAAAATGTATGGAGAGCCACCCTATTTCGTCGAGAATCTGCGCAAGTTCATGGGTGTCATGCACACGGCCCGAGGCTATATGCCTCCATTTCCAGGCAATGAATCGGACGCCGACGCTTTAGCTCGTTACCTGATTTATGTCAGCGAGAATGAAGATGTCATTCCTGGATCTCAGACCACCGGCTTGCGACTTACACGCTGAAAGGAAAAGCCATGTCAACTCCTGCGAACGGGCCCATGCCCCATGATATCCCTTTGCCTTTGCCTGCTCCCGAATGGCTATTGGTATCGCTATTGGTCTTCTCTTTTCTGGTTCACTTGCTTTTCGTCAATCTGATGGTGGGAGGGTCGCTCCTGACCCTTGCTTTTGAGTGGGTCGGATTGAAACGCAAAGATTTTGATAAACTGGCTCATGAGATCGCCCGCACCGTAACGGTTAACAAGAGTCTGGCTGTGGTTATGGGTGTGGCTCCTTTGCTGCTGATCAATACACTCTATACAGTTTATTTCTATACAGCGAATGCCCTTACCGGTCTTGCATGGATCATGATCGTTCCCCTGGTCGCGACAGCCTTTCTACTGACCTATCTCCACAAGTACAGTTGGGAAAGACTCAGCGAGCATAAGCTGCTGCACCTGGCGATCGCCGTTGCTGCCTCGCTTATTTTTCTGTCCATACCCCTTGTGTTTCTGGTGAATATCAACCTGATGCTGTTTCCGGATCGATGGCGGGATGTTGAAGGCTTTGTGAGTGCACTGATGCTGCCGAATGTCTGGCCGCGGTATCTGCATTTTCTGTCTGCCTGCTTTGCCGTGACTTCACTCTTTCTTGTGTTTTACTTCAGGCGTGCTAGCTATCCTTGGGATTCAAATTTCAAGGATCTGCGGCGCAGCGAGGCTCTTAGGATTTTCTACAGCATCACTTTGATCAGCAGCTGTGCTCAGTTCATCATCGGCCCCATGGTCTTCGTCACACTTCCGGCTCAGGGCGTCTCATGGACTATGAATGTGATTCTTGGTCTTGGGATAGTGTGTGCGCTTCCCGCCCTTTACTGGACCTGGCAGGAAATTGCGGACAGCAGCGAGCAGCGTGGTGAGCGGGCTGTGAAAATTGCTTTGATGCTGAGCCTGACCGTTATCTGCATGGTCTCGGCTCGGCACGTCTATCGTTCGAAATCTCTGAACGCACACCAACAGAAGATGGCGGAGCATACTGAAGCCTATGGACAGGCGGTGCTTGACGCGCAAAAAGCTGCCAGGCGCGAGAGCTTAAAGCAGGGCCAGGGCGATCCAGGAGAAAGGGTCTTCAAGAGCTACTGCACGGCCTGTCACGCTTATGGGAACCGATTGGTCGGTCCTCCTGTGACCGAAATACAAGCTTTGTATCAAGGTCGGCCTGAAGGCATTGCTCAGTGGGCAAAAGCGCCGGGCAAGAAGCGAGCTGATTACCCACCCATGCCCGCAATTCCCATAAGTGAAAAAGAACTGCTGGAGGTGGGCGAATATATGCTCAAGATGAAAGGCGACTGAAGACCATGTTGCAGGGACGTGCTCTCTATCCAACACCCGTGCTGGGTCAGTAAATTAAAGGGCAAGTCCAGGCACGAGGCCGCTCGGCTGTCGCGGGCGGCCTTGTGCTCTGAGCCTTTGAGAGCTTATTGAGGCATGCTTGCATCGGTTTTTTGTACGTCGTCGAGCAAACATCCCTAAAAAATTCTTGCAGATTATCCGACTAAGCTTCCATCAACGCATTGGAGGTTTATTATGGATTTGTCTGTACTCAAGAAGAAGCTCAGTGTGTATCGAGACTCTGAAGGTAGCCTCA
>JBGSTX010000057.1:0-13653 GCA_041736305.1 Oligoflexus sp.
GAGGATCTGTCTTTGGCCCTATACGGAGACTCTGGAAATCCCCGTTTATGCAAAAACCCTAGAACCTGTAGCCCAGGCCAGCTCCACTGACCCTACACCTACTCCTGCACGTGGGCTAGCCGACCTAAGTTCAAGCGCTGATGGTCTAGGGCAGGACGTCATCTCAAGTGAAAGCACTAACGCGAGCCTTAGCCTCGAAGAACGCTACGCAGAGAAGCTGAAAGGGGGCAAGTTGCCCTTTGCTATCGTCCTACTCGTCGTCCTTTTGGGGGGCATCGCCACCAACCTCACACCCTGCGTCTTCCCCATGATCCCTATCACTATCCGACTGCTTGGCAAACAGGGACATCGACCTCTAGCTGCCTCGCTCGTTTACGCCAGCGGCATCGTCGTGACTTATACCAGTCTCGGACTCGTGGCCTCCTTAAGCGGTGGTATATTTGGCTCCTTGCTGGCAAATCCCCTCGTCAACATAGCCTTCGGCGTTCTGTTTGTGATTCTCGGCCTGACGATGCTCGGCTTCGGTGATCTCAGTAAGCTGCAGAACATCGGCGCTCAACTCGGGGCCGGCCAAGCTTCTTATCTCAACGCTTTCGGCATGGGCGCCGGGGCAGGACTGGTGGCGGCCCCTTGCACGGGCCCCATCATGGGCGCTCTGCTCGCCTACGCCACAGGGCTCGGATCGACTTCCCAGTCCGTACTGCTCTTTTTCCTCTACAGTCTCGGTTTTGCTCTTCCCTACGTCTTTCTAGGTATGGCCGCGAATCGCGTCGCTGCTTTCCGGGTCGGCCCGCGCGTTCAGGTCGGCGTCAAGATCTTCTTTGCTGCAGCCATGTTTGCATTGGCGGCCTACTATCTCAAGAATCCGGCCCACACAGCTCTCCTAGCTCTCACGGGCTACTGGAGTGGAGGGGCGGTCGCTCTTCTTCTCTTAGCTGTGGTCCTCATCTGGATCGTGCTGCGACATCCGCATCTCATCCATATGCGCAGTGCCTACCTCCTTCCAGCCTTGGTCCTAGGACTTGGACTCTTTGCTGGGATTCAGTGGGCCAATGGCGCTGATATCAAAGCGCAGCTGCAGTGGATCAAAAATGACGAGGAAGGCTTTGCGGTCGCGAAGGCACAAAACAAACCTATTCTGATTGATGGCTGGGCGGACTGGTGCGTCGCCTGCAAAAAAATGGATCAGACGACTTTTGTCGATCCGACGATCATTTCCCTACTGCAAGACGATTGGGTCTTGGTTAAGCTCGACTTCACCGAAATCAATGACGCCACGGAAGCTCTTGGAGAAAAGTACGGAATGCCCGGCCTGCCGACTTTGGTCATGGTTCCCAGCAACGGCGATCTCACCCAGAGCAAATCGCTCGTCGGTTATATTGCAGCCGAACGTTTGCAAGAGGAACTACGGGCATTTAAAGGGAAGTAATACATGCGGCAACATCTGCTCTACGTCATGGCGCCTTCACGGCTTCACGATATCAGCGGCGCACTCGAGCGCCTGCACGCCAAGCGGCTCCCCGATGATGGCCCGCTGACGCTCAACTATGAAGTCGATCACCGGCTTCTTAAGGGCATCACTCTCCACGTTTACCTGCTCGCTGATCTCGATGGCGTATCGCCCGTCCTCCGGCAGCATCCTATCGACCTTCTCGTCTATGATGAGCGAGGCTTCGACGCAATTGAAGCGCTTCAAGCCGTCCAGCACATCGCTCGCGATGTGACTTTGCTCTCTCAGCTCTGGGGCCCTGACTTTCAATTTCCGCTCTCGCGTATAGTCGCCGTCTTGAAGCAGGGTCCCGATTCGGAGCACAGAATCTTTGCCTTGGGACGTCTCAATGTGCGCGATGTGATCGTCGAGCCGAAGAAGACGGCACTCATGCTGCGCTGGCTGCGCGAAGTTCTCTACGCTGGCATCCTCCGTGAAAACAAGGTGGGGCTCGCTCTCAGCGGTGGGGCGATGGAGGGCCTCCTTTATCAAGCAGGCACTGTCCTGGCCCTGCAGCATGCTTTTACCGGACGCAGCGTCTACGATGTCGACGTGATTTCGGGGATCAGCAGTGGCAGCATCGTCGGTTGCTGCGTAGCCAATCAGATCGATATAGGTGAAATAGTCCGCAGTCTCCTCGACCTTCCTTCACGCTACCCAGCCTTTAAATTATCAGCTCTCTTCGATCTGGCGAGCTTCAATATCGTTAAGCGTTTCGTCATGACTTCGCTTCGCATGCACAAAGTCAAGCCAAGCCAGTGGCTGGAAGCGACTCTCGAGTCGATACCGACCGGCTTTTTCAAAGGCGATAAGCTCGAAGCCTACTTTCATGAACTCTTCTCTATGCATGGGCTCGGTGACAGTTTCGAAGATATCAAGGCTCGGCTTTTCATCGGCGCAACCGACCAAGACACCTTCGATCATGTGACCCTCGGCCGCAGCCCACTCGATAAAATGTCGATCAGCGCGGCCCTCCGCGCATCCTGCTCTCTACCGCCCCTCTTTACCCCCAAAGCTATCGAAGACCGCTGGTATATCGATGGCCAGGTAACCAAGAGTTGCAACCTCGAAGCTGTGGTTGAAGAAGGGGCTCGCCTGATTTTCGTGATCGACCCTATGCGCCCCTTCCGCGCGACGGTCGCGGGCACCTCCGATGTCAAAGGGGGCTACTACGGCCTCGTGCAGACGGTAAAAGCCCTGGTATCCACCCGCTTCGAAGCGGCACTTCGCGCCGTAAGCGAACAGTATCCCGATGTCGATTTCATCGTTTTTCAGCCAGATGAAGAATGCGCTCGGCTCATGGCGGGGTCCCCCCTGAAAGCTCGACTGCGCACGGAAGTGATCGAAGTAGCTTTCCAGAGCACCTTACGGCGCCTGCGGGAAAGGCATCGCGTCTATACAGCAAAAACCAGTCGCTACGGCTTTAACTTGAAGAGCATCGAAGCTCTGCGTAAGCTCGAGACCAGTTATAAGGACTTGATTCGCATCAGTTCCTAGCAAAGATTAAATTAGGATTCCTATGCAAACGCAGCTCACCCTCTATCAATACTGGCGTTCTTCCTGTTCTTGGCGCGTCCGCTGGGTCCTCGCCCTGAAAAATTTGAGCTATCAGTCTGTCCCGATCAACTTACTGAAAAACGAACAAGACTCCCCCGCTTATCTAGCAAAAAACCCGGCCGGACTCTTGCCTTGTCTTGAAGTCAACGGCAAGGTGCTGGTCGAGTCCTTGGCCATCATTGAATGGCTAGAGGAAACCTATCCACAGAATCCAATTCTCCCGCGGGAGAGCTGGGACCGAGCGAAGGTCAGGGAGATTGCTCTGACAATTGCAGCGGGAATACAGCCCCTCCAGAATCTACGGGTGCAGCGTCACCACTCCGAAGATCCCAAGGAGCGTGAACTCTGGAGTCGTTATTTTATTGAGAAGGGACTCAAGCTCGTGGAGGGTCAACTGGAACGGATTGAAAAAGAGAAGGCTAGTCTAGGCCGCTACTGCTACGGCGACAGTCTCACCCTCGCCGATATTTTTCTGATACCGCAGGTCTACAACGCCAAACGCTTTGCGGTGGATTTTAAGGAGCTGCCGCGCTGTGCGGCCGTCTATGAGCACTGCCTCTCGGAGCCAGCCTGTGCCGCCTCATCTCCCGAGCGACAGCCAGACGCTCCTCCTTCCGCCTAACGACTCCGTTAGGGAACTGAGGTCGCCTGGTAAAGATTCGCCTTATGGTCGGCCAGCATGCGAGGCAAGAGGCCTTCAAAGAGGGGGATCGATACGTTCGCGCCTTCGTACCAGCGCTTATAGTAGAAGTAGTTGCGCATCACGAGCTTCACGTAAGAGCGCGTCTCGCGATAGGGGATGCGTTCGATGAAGAGAACCATATCGCTGCTTTCGATGTTCTGAATCCAGCGTTCCGTAGCCCTCGGATTGGCGTTGTAGCTCGTAAGGACGAAGACCGGATTCTTGTACTTCTGAAAGAGTCGATGCACGTGCTGAACGCCGAGAGCTATGTTGGTCTCGGGATCGTTGAGAACCGACTCATTCTTGTGTACCGAGGAGATCGATTGCTTTATGTCGCCATGTACGTAGTCGGAGCGGAGAGCTTTCGCCTCCAAGCGAGCGGTTTCAGGCATCAGCTGCATGAGGCCCCTCGCTCCTACCGGTGACTGCGCTTTGGGATTGAAAACGCTTTCCTGGCGAATGATAGCGTTCACATAACTGGGATCGATATCGAGCTTCTCTGCGTACTGATGGACGAGAGGAGTATAGGTCCGTGGAAAGAGCACGCGTTCCATGCCGCGAGGCAGGGTTATGCGAAACGACTTCGGTAAATTTTGATAGATGCGAACCGCACCCAACCAGTCGCCCGCCGCATATTGAAAAATAGCCTTAGCCAGCTGACGGTTGGTATCGCTGTCCTGGATAGGAATTTCCTTAATCTCGCAGGCCGCGTCTTCTCTCATTCCTAAGAGAAGCAATTTTTCGGCACGCTCAAGCACGGAGCGGTCCTGAGTCGCGAACTCTCTGAAGAGGTCGTCGCGGTTGAACAGTGGAGTCTCGATAGGCGGTAGAAAGTAGCGTTTCTTGTTCATTTTCTCGAGAGCATACTGTCCCAAAGCCCCGTAGAAAGTTGAATAGAACTCCTGAGCAAGACGGCTCCAGTAGAACTCGGCGCGAGGTCGATCGTTCTTCTCGAAGTAGGTCTTCCCAGCCCAGTAAAGAGCCATCGGCAAGTTGGTGCCATCGCGATTATCAGAAGTTTTAGGTGCCTCCCGCTCTATCATCTGCAGAGCGTAGGCTAGAGCGTCATCGTTGCGTTTGAGCAGAGTCGATAGCACGATGAGAGAGGCGGCCGCCTGATTGCTTTGCTCGGTCTCAGGATAGAGCTCGATATAGAGGCGATATTTTTCTATAGCTTCGACGAACTCCCCTTCGTTTTCGCTGACCCGAGCATAGGTAAAGAGAGTATCGGCATGGACTTCAGGAAAATCCTTTTCAGAAGCGAGCAGGAGAACACTGAAGATTTTCCTGGCTTCCTTAAACTCGTTGCGGCCCCAGTAAATCAGCCCGAGGCGACGTTGCGCTAAGGACTCGCCTTTGAAGCCATAAGTTTCGCGCAGAGGGCCCTCGAGTTCTTGCCAAAAAGCCAGACGCGCCTTATCACCGCGAGAGCGCCAGCAGGATTCGAGTTTAGTCGCGACCGCTTCGACGAAAGGAAGCTGCTGCTTATTGCTATCCTCGCGCATCCCTTTGAGAAGGCTCTTGGTTGCTTCCTGACACTGCTCTTTTCCCCCCATTTTTTCGGCGAGGTAAATGGAACCCAAAGCGCTCTTTATGTTTGCGCCTTCGCCAGGATCATCTAAGAGACCAGGATTGTCGTTGACGAGCCGCGGGAAGGGCTGGATAGCAGCTGCCAGCTCTTTCCTTAAATCCTTTAGTGTCTCTGCACTCATGCCGGTGAGCAGGGCCCGCAGGGCCTCCTCACGGAAGCCGAGTGAATTGAAACCCCGGAACAGGTTGATGTAGCGCTTGGCCTCGTCTGCTTTTATTGACTGACGATCCTGAGTACGCAGATCGGCGAGGAGAGCCCTCTTGCGCGGGCAGCTCGCTCCTGTGTTTTCGAGCAATAGCTCTTTAGCCAGCTCTCGATCTTTAGTATCGACCTGAGCCCCATCGACGATGGCTTGTAGAAGATAAGGTAAGAGGACGTCATTGGCCCAAGTCTGATCTTTGGCTTTGATTTTTTGCAAGGCTTCACGGGCTATATCGCGTTCGTTCTGGCCGCTTTGAGCACGCTTCAGTTGCAAGAGGGTGCGGCTGCCTGGACTCAGCTTCTGCACTGCTGCCTGAAACTCAGCGTCGCTGAGAGCTATTGGCGATTTGCCTTCGTAAATTTCCTGAAGCCACTTATCCAGCTGAGGGTCAGTTTGATTGACCCCCTGCTTGAACTCACGCATCAACTGCGCTTCGGGAGAAGTTTGAGACAAAGCTATTTGACTCAAGTCACCGAGACTAAAAAGCGCTGCAAGAACGAGCTGTCGGGACACTCGAAACATATGTTTTGACCGGAGATGGGAGTAAATGGGGGTGGACCTTAACGCTAGTCTACCACGACCGTTTATGCAGATTAAAGGCGAGAATGAGATGCTTTTTCTAAGTCTGACGAGAGAAACAAAAAAAAACCAGGAATCAGTCGAAGACTCCTGGACTTATGAATTTCTAACTTTGCTCTATTTCTAAGGGAGAGAGGCTTTGGCGTTTTCAGGGGGGCTCGTCTTCACGGCTCGATGGTAAAGCCGCAGAGAGCTACCAAAGACAACGACTTGATCGCGCTGGATCCAGCCCGTCTTCTGATCCGAGAGTCCGATCTTGAGCCAGTCACCACTCGACTCCAAAACAGCGAAGGGAGCCCCTTCGTGTAATTTAAAGATCTGTACTGCGCTCTTCCCTGTCGGGCTAGAATATGCAGCCAGTTCATTGGCTTGTACGGCCCCCCAATCCTGCTGCCACTCGACTTTAGCCCAGAGATTCCCAGCTAGATAGAGGCAGAGGACGCTCAAGGGTACGAGAAATGTCAGGAGGCGCGGAAGCGTTTCGCGTCGCCGCAAGAGCCAGGTCCCACCAAAGCTGAGCAGCAGTACGCTGCCTACGCTCAGATAGAGGAGTTCGCGTTGCGACAACTGTTCGCTGATGAGAAGATTTTGCCAAGAGCGAGGAGGCATGCGGGCTTCGAGCTTATCGGTGGCCTTGGCAAGAAGGAAAGCCAGATTGAACTTGAAGTCAGGATCCCGCGGCTTCAGCTGAAGAGCCTTCAGATAGGCTGCCACCGCTGCCCCTATCTCACCATTTCTATAAAGACTGGCACCTAGATTATGATAGAGACTAGCATTGCTAGGATTCTCGTCTATGAGCTGCAGATATATATCAGCGGCAGCCGCAAACTCACCTTTTTGATAGCGCGACGCCGCTTCTTCGGCCCGGGGTGCGCTCCATACTTTGCTCGGAAGCAATAAAAGCAGAACAAATCCCCAGCAAAAGCGGAAATATCGACAAGATTTCTGCGATGGGGCTTCTAGCATTGCTTATCGACCTCTTGCATCAGCTGCTGGGCATTCTGCAGAAAAGTTTCGAGAGTCTGATTACTCGGCACATCTGGAGCGTAAAGCACCCGGTCGAGGCCTAGCCATAGTGCCCGGATGCTGTCTTGCGAAGCTGCTGCTATTTTTCGCTCTTCCAGACAAACGAGGGCATCACCGAGGGTGAGGCTAGAGCTCCTAAGCCCGAACTTCGAGCTGAAATAGGCTTTGAGAGCGTTGTGGGCTTGGAGGGCAGCGGCTTTGCTCTGGGCTTGCCGGAGCTGCTCCTGAGCGCCTTGCATCGCTTTTAAATAGCGGCTGAGAGCTTCTTTGCGTTGCCGCAGCAGCTCTCGCTCCTCGCGACCGTCCTGCCGTTTTTCTCGCCAGAGAGTCGAAGTGAGTAGAATCAGCCCACCGAGACTCAGTAAACCACCCGTGCCCCATTCGAGAGGACTAGGTAGCGCGCTGCTTTCCAATCGTGAAGGCGCATGCGGTTCCACCAGATCCTCACCCAAAGTTTCGACTTCTTTAGCCTGAGACCGGGCTTCTTCTTTCGCCGCAGCGGGAGGCTCTTGAGCTGCGAGAGCCTGCGTATCCGCTGGAGCCTGGGCATTGCCTTCGACTTCGACTTCCCCTAGCTCAGTGAGGATATCTTTGTACTGTCCGCTATCGGCATCAAAAACCTGCAGGCTGAGCTTCCCGAGATTCAGTTTACCGCTTTTTGCAGGTACGACCGCGTATTTGAGGACTCGCTGCCCCGCAACGCCCCGACTCAGATCGAGCTGGTCGAGCGACTGCGGTTTGTCGCGATAGATTTTTGCCTTGTCGCCTAATTTAAGCTCGGGATCAGCCATACCCGCCGTCGCACCATCGCTCGTAAGAGTGAGAGTCACGGTCACCGTCTCGCCGACCTTGATCTCTCGCTTCGAGACTTCGGACTTGATTTCGATATTGCGACCCACCAGTCCAGTGAAGTCAGCGCGTCGACCTTCTAAGGGGAGCGCGACGACCTCGATCTCTGCCGGAGGGCTGCGAAAGCGCTTGCTTACGACTTCTGTGGGAGTCATCCAATCGTCCAACCAAGAGCGTGAGCGTCGCCGGGGCGCCCCACCTATCTTGGCATTCAGAATCGCGGGATCGATGGTATATTTACCCTCTTTGCCTGGAGTGAGAATGCTATTCAGCTCGGTCACGGCATACTCTTGACCGTCGATAGTCCGCGTAAAGTTCTTCTGATCGTCTATATTTTTTACCTGGAAAGTGTCGGGATAGGTAATCTCGGGTTCGGCGCCGAAGAATTTCACGCGATGGAAGATCGCTACCGTCGCTACGAGGGGCTCGCCGACATAGACTTTGCTGCGGGTAAAGCGGCGCTCGATGAAAACCGGCTGCTCGGCGCTTCCCTGCGCATCGTTCCCTCCCCCTCCTCCGGCAGCACCGGGACCGCTGCTGGCAACGTCTTCAACTTTGAGATCGAGGGCTAAAGTCTCTTGCCAGGCCCCATCGAGTTTGACCCGAAGCGGCGGAATCTGGAAGGTACCGGCTTTTTGTGGCACCAGCACATATTGATACTGCACTTCGCGAGAGAACTTGCCATTGATGATCGACACGCTTTGACTGGTTCCCGTTCGCTGTACGTCGAGACCTTCGATCTTGGGAAACTCCGGCTCACCGTCCATACTGCCTTGAACGGATAGCGTATAGACGAACTGGTCTTCGATGCTTCCCACCGCCTTGTCCAACTCGCCCGTAACGGTCCCAGCTCGGGCTAATCCGTAGCAGCTGAAGAAGAGAAAGAAGGCCGCGAAGCGAGCGGTCCACTTACCAATTTTTGCCATCTGTAGTTCCCTTCTGCCCCTGAGCTCCGGCTTCGCTCAAGGGGTACTTGCCTATTTTATCTTCTATCGTCCGCAAAATCTTCTCGGCTTCTTGCCTTTGCAGCTCTTTTTCGCTCAGGACCTGCGCTTGAGCACTCCCCGCTTTGGCTCCCTGGCCCTCTTTTGCACTCAGAGTCGGCATATCCTTAGAACTCTGGTTCTGGCCGCCGTCTTTTTCTGGAAAGGCCGCATTTTTATTGTCGGCCGCATTCTGCTTCTCCGCTTCTTCTTCACCGGCTGCTTTTGCGTTTGCATGCGCGTCTTTTTTAGAATTTTCGGGCGAAGGGGAACTGCTGGACTGTTTTTCCCCAGTCTTTTGCTGTTCACCTTCAGCTCCTTGCTCTTTTTGAGGCTGGCCCTGATTTTGCTGCTCGTTTTGCTTATTGCTGGCCTGCTCTTCCTGAGACTTTCCGGGTGATGACTCGTCTTTCTGATCTTGGTCTTGTTTAGTCTCGCCAGGATTAGACTCTTGAGCACCTGGATTTTGCTGGGAATCCTTCTGATCGTCGCCGGGCTTTTCTTGATCTTCCTGCTGGTCCTTATTCTGGTTTTGGCTTTGGCCCTCGCTCTTCTTTTCTTTTTCTTTCTGCTGCTTCTGCTGCTCTCGCACCCATTCAAGATTGTCGCTGATCATAGTATTTGCGTTGTCATAGCTGAGGGCTTCTTGAAAACTCTGCTCGGCTTGCTCAAGGCGCTTGAGCATAATCTCACTCATGCCTTGATTGTAGGCGGCGCGGCTCTTGAGACCCGTATCGGAAGTCTGTTTAGCCTGCTCAAAAAGGCTACGAGCTTCTTCGTACTTGCCCTGCTTATAGAGACTGAGACCGGTGTTGAAAACCTGAGACCAATCGCGTGGGCTGTCCTTGAGGTGATGACGGAACTTGGACTCTGCGTCAGCATGTTTTTCTGCGCGGTAGGCTTGGTAAGCTTCACTGAGAGGATTAGCGAAGGCTTTGGGAACTATGAGCACCCAAATACTGCAGCAGAAAAGGAACCCAAGCTTGCGTGAAACTACCATCTGCATCAAGCTCCCTCTCTCCATTGCCGAATCCAGGCTCCGATTTCTTGGCGCCAGGAGCGATGCTCGGCGGCGGTGCCGAGACCTTCTGCAAATTTTATCCGATCTGCCTTCTCGAGAAAACTCAACCATTCCTTCTTCCGCTCAGCCGGAACTTCCGCCAAGCCTTCTAAACTACGTCGCAGTTCTTCAAGGGTCTGTCCGGTGGCACCGAAACCGAAGCGCTGTTCCAGGCCCTCCCGAAACAAAAGACTGAGCTGGCCATAATAAGCCTGAACGTCTTCGCGACGGTCACCGGCAATATCGCCGAGATTCTCGACTCTCTCGCATATCTCCTGCCAAGGATCGCGAGGCGCCGCAGCTTTTCGCGGCTTTCTTCGGCGCCAGCGAGTATAGGCGAAAATTCCTGAGAGAATAATAAAAGCCGCCAGAGCCCAGACCCAAGGTGACTGCCAGAGTTCAGGCGCCTGCTCGAGTCCGATAAGACCGTGGGGAGGGGCCGCAACGTTAGGATCTTGCATGAGAGCCACCTTAGGGGACGTCTACATGTGAAAGAATAGTGGAAATCAGGTGATCTGTGCTGACATTCTCTGCCTCTGCTTCATAGGTAGGAATGAGGCGATGCCGTAAAATATCATGACTTACATCTTTTACATCCTGCGGCGTTACGTAGCTCCGACCTTGGAACAGAGCATTGAGGCGCGCGGCGCGATCGAGATTAATCGAAGCCCGGGGGCTGGCACCGACTTGGATGAGACTGCTGAGTCGAGCTAAACCAAACTCGGCAGGCTGTCGGCTGGCAAAGACCAGCTGTACAATATAGCGACGTATAGGTTCGGCGACGTGAATGCGTTTGAACAAGTCCTGGAACTTCAAAACATCGTCACTCGACATTACTTTAGGAAGTTGTTCATCCTCGTCTGTCGCCATGCGCGTCACCACGGCAATTTCCTCGTCCAAGGTATTGTAATTCACCTTTACCTTGAAGAAAAAGCGGTCGACTTGAGCTTCTGGAAGCGGATATGTCCCCTCCTGCTCGATAGGATTCTGGGTCGCCATCACGAGAAAAGGCTGAGGAAGGCGATAGGTCTGATCGCCCAGGGTTACCTGCCGCTCTTGCATGGCCTCCAGCAGAGCCGACTGCACTTTGGCGGGGGCACGGTTGATTTCATCGGCGATGAGAAGATTCGTGAAAATGGGGCCTTTTTTGACTTTAAATTCAGCCTGACGCGGATCGTAGATCTGGGTACCGACCACATCGGCAGGAAGCAGATCGGGAGTGAACTGTATTCGCGCGACGCCGAGGTCCGAACAATCGCTCAGGGCTTTGACTGAGGTCGTCTTAGCTAGGCCTGGCAAACCCTCGAGCAGAACATGGCCCTGGCCAATGAGACCCATAAGCAGTCGCTCAATAACCTGACGGTGACCGACGACCCGTCGACCGACGGTCTTCAACACAGTCTGGATCTTTTCGGCAGCCCATTCTATTTCATGTTCATTCGCGGACACGCGTCACCTCGTTTTGCAGAAGCGTAAGAGTGCGATTAACCCGGGCAGACTCAACCAAAACCACAAGGAGCCGGCCCCCGAGGGACCACCGACGACGCCGCAGCCTGGCTTGATGCGATTTGGGCGGTTCACATCCAGAGTGGGTACCGCATCAAGCTCTGGACTCACGGCTGTAAGAGCGTTGATCAAGCCGGTACCGAGCAAAGGTACCAGCTTACCGTTAACGAGCGGCCGATAGCCACCGTTAACATCTTGACCGTAAAGCAGCTCAGGGTTAGCGCTCGCTTTGAGTCTCTCTTCGAGTTCCACGGCCGTCAACTCCGGTTGTTTCGCGAGGACGAGCCCCGCAACACCGGCCACCATAGGCGTCGACATCGAAGTCCCTATCTTACAGCCTGCTTCTCCCCCCGGCACAGTCGAAAGTATACCTCCAAAGCGACTGTTAGCCGAAATACATCCATTCCAGTCCCCAGGAGCAGCGACGTCGACCCACATGCCGAAGTTCGAAGATTCGCTCTTCTGTGGATAATCGACTTCCGCTATTACGTTAGATACCGCTATCACATCGTCGAAAGCTGCTGGATACTGTCGCCGGTTCGAGTCTTCGTTACCAGCTGCGGCTATCATTAAGGTCCCGCGTCCAAATTTTTTGAGGGCCGAAATAAAGAGCTCGACCGATCGCGTGCTTTCAAATTTACCATACGATGCGTTGATAATCCTGGCAAGAGGCTGACCGCCGAGCTGAAAACCTGAGATGTAGGAAAGCCCGGCGATAATCGAGGCATCCGAGATCGCAAAGCGGCCGGCATCGTTTTCGACGACCCGCACAACCAGGATTTTACAGTAAGGACAAACACCCGTAAACCGATCGGCGCCTCGGGCCGCGATGATACCGGCGACGTGGGTTCCGTGTTCGCACTGGCTGGCCGCATCCCCTAATTCATAGGGACAAGTTTGATTGAAGCCTGTGGTTCCGGTCGGAAACACACTGCCGTTGCCAAGCTCGTCTTTATTGCTAGCGGTTGTATTGCAGCCGTAACGATCGTCGCGGCATTGCAACTTATTCTCGCCCCGCTCATTTACATAGACGGCTTCGCGCAAATTCGGATGCTCGACATCTACGCCACTGTCCATGACAACTACGAGAGGAGAGGCCGGATTATCGATCTTGCCGATCTCCTGGATGGCCTCAGCAAACTTGATCTGCTCAAGCCATGGGGCTACGGAAGAATTTGCCCCGCCGAACGCTTCGACGAGCTGGTCTTCAAGTTCCCCTTTGAGTTCTTGTATATAGTTCGGCTCAGCGTACCAGATTCTCTTATCGCTATACCAGCGGCTGAGAGTTGCACGAGCTTCTCCTTCACTTCTAAATTTCACTTCAACGAGACTGGCCATGCGCTCTTCAATCGGCGGTTCTTGCTTCAGCCAGGGGGCTGGTTCGATAAGGCGCTTATTGCTAAAGGAGCGGGACAGATGACTGAGGTTGAGAGTCGCAAAATAGCGCAGATTCTTTAGCCGCGAAGCTTGAGCCCAGGGCTGGCTCAAGGCTGCAAAATGGGCGAGAGCGCGCCGCTGATAGCCAGCAAACGGCTGCTGCTCATCGACGAGATTGCGAAAGGCAACCAGATAAGAATTGGGCCTGACGCGCTGCTCTTGGATCTCAGTCGGAGTCGCGAAATGAAGATTAGCAAGTGGATCATTTTCGCTCATATGTACTGCATCGTCGTCTCGGCCACAGGCCGAATTCAGCACGAAGACAAGAACAAGAAGAGCCAAAAGACAAGAGAGCTTAATGTGCCGCAAACCCTACCCCCTCAGATTTTTGTATGATACGCCGGCCACGGAAAGAGGCTCAAGATCAAAGCAGAATCAAGGAAGAAGAGCAAATTGAGATCAGTGCGCAGGCGAGATCGAAATTTATGCGGCAAGTTTTGGGTGATACGCTGGTCTTACCATGGTTGAAATGGCGAGGAATGGTTATCCACAGGAGCAGTGGATAAGCTCCAAACTATCAATAAATTATACAATCATTTCAGATAGTTCACCATTTTGATTAAATTTTGAGCATAGCGTGGCTTCATTCGATTTCACGCTACATCTAGTAGTCCTTCCAACCTGCAAATATGTCACCCTCAAGGTCCTATCGATGCATAAACTTCGCGAGTCGCATATGACTCATGCGGCAA
>JBGSTX010000067.1:0-23186 GCA_041736305.1 Oligoflexus sp.
GCACGATCGGCTGAACGAAGCGTATAGCGCTGCTGCGTGGGTGGCGGCATTAGGCTGTCCTTGACCTGCACCAGGATATTCGGAGAGGCCATCACGGTCGCTGCATCCGCATGACAGCCAGCATAGATGCAGCTGCCGCGAACCAAAGCCAAGACTTGAGTTTCATTGAGAGGTGCTGGAGTAGTTTTGGCGACCGGCGTTGGGGCCGGTTTAGAATTATCCCCAGCCGCTGGACTGCCTGACCCTGGCGTTGGATTTTCGCTGACATCAAGCTTCCCTGCTGGGGACTCTTCCTGGGCCGTGTCTGCCCGATACTCACCGGGCTGCTCCGTGCACGCCAGTCCAGAAAACAGGATACTGATGCTCGTCATCCAACTCTTGACCATGACACCACCTCAGTTAAAATCTCGTTCCGCCAAGGCTGGGCAAAAATTATCCCTTGTGAAGCCATCAGCACGCATATCACGCACGGTCTTGCCGTCGAGGGTACGCTTATCGAAAAGAATGTAGCTTGCTGGAATGGATTGGGGACCGATCTCAATAGGGCACTCAAGCAGGGGCTTGGACGTGGTGTCGAGAACAGGAAGCGTTTCCGGACAAGGACCCGTCTTGCTCTCAAAATCCTTGATGGTATAGGCGGCGGCATCGAGTTTGGCCTTATCAACTTCTACGCAACCCCAGGCTACCGAGAAAAAATGAACATAGGTGCCTGCACCTGAGGTGACGGCGGGCTGCCCATCAGCAGGCTGCTGCTTGCCTCCCGTGCTCGATGACTGGGAACAGGCCGAATATGTGGACGCCATTGCCAGCATGCAGAACATGAGACGCTTCATCATTCTGAGCCTCACTCATAAATTCGCTTTTATCGAGCGTGTAAAGTATCGGCAAAAATGACAGAAAACTTGAGAGAATTGGTCTTGGTCGATTTAGCGAAAAGATTTCGAGAGGTTCCACCCCCTTTCGGCTTTTTTATTCAAAGAGGAACAAATGTTTCGACCATTCCAATCCCTCGTCCTTCGGTCTGATCCGGACGCACATACCGAAGATCACGAATCACGACCCGATAACCCTGTTCGAGTTGCTGCACCTCATAGGTGGGAAAACGCATCCAATTCACAAAGCCTCGAATATCAGGATTGGAAAGAGCCTTTAAAACGACGGGATCCGGATGCGGGACCGGCACAGGTGCAAAGCGTTGAACGATCTCATTATGATTGAAGACAGGGACCTTCAAACCATAGTAGTGCGTGGAACTCACGGCAACGACTTCGCGATAGAATGGATTGGCCGGCAAAGGTCCAATCATAACATCTGTCCAACTCTCGCCATGGTTCGCACGGAGCCAATCGCTAACCTTGGTCTGCACGTGTCTATTACCTGCGGAAAGGGCTGCCAGATAAAGCGAAAAGGCCGCCAAACATCCCAGAGCCATCGCGCTCTGTCGTGATAGGGTAAGCCCCCGAATGCGCAGTCCCACAATAACGAGAATGCCAAACCACCAGACAACCTTCGCAGCCGAAGGGATAAAAGAGGCTCCCGTAACAAGAGCGGATGTGGCAAGCCCAAGCCCAATCCAAAGAACCTGTTTCCAGCGCGTCTGCGAATAGCCCAGTACAGCCGCAGCCCCCATCAGGAGCCACATCCAGGCATCAACAATAAACAGTGTGTCACCATAAAACCACCGTCCGCTAAAGGGCATAAGTAGCCGCACACCATAGGTATTAAGCCAATCCAAAAAGGGATGACTGAGCACCCCCAAATAGGCCAGCAGCATGACCTGTAGGGGTCGGGCTGGGCTGAGATCAGTTCGCTGTCGTCGGCGCAGAAAACGATCAAAAGCCAGGATCGCAGCGGTCAGCAGCAGAGGCAGGAGCAATTGGGCTACGACTCCGTGGGTAAGGCCCCGACGGTAATACAGAGCCGCATCCGAGCCAAAGAAATTCATGACACCGTCGATGTCGGGAAGATTCGCGCCGATGATCAGTGTTGCCGTGGCAAGCGGCGTGAGTTTACGCAGACCGGTTTGAGCCAAAGTAGCTCCAGCCAGAGTGTGGGCGATGGGGTCCAAGTCATGTCCTCCGCTTCTATTCGTCGCAGTCTAATATGAATTGGCTGAAACCTGCAATCAAGGGCAACGCTGCCGGAGCCCTATATCTCAGCCAAGTCTGACACAGTTTCTGCCGATAATCGAAAAGTAAAGAAATTGCTCTTCTTAGTATTCTGCAAGACGCCTGCTTCTGATAAAGACTTGCTCCTATTTCGCCTTTGGTATCTTTGAAAAGAGTCTCTATAGCCTGGTGGACTAGACCGCATCGCTTCTGGTCAAAAAACCACGTGAAGACCGGCGAAGGACAACTTTCACGATCGCCATTGGCTGACCGAAACTCTTAATATTTCATATTTTCAATATGTTAACTGCCATTCGGCCCACGCCTTCTACCTATAAACCCGCTCCCCCTATGCAATCGACATCAGCCATCCGATAAGCCCTTCACGACAAGTGGAGGCCCTATGCGCTACATCAACGGCAAACTCATCTTCTCCCCATCCGACCTCGTCGTCTTCGCCGAGTCCGAATTCGCCTCTTGGATGGATCGCTGTCACAAAGAAGACCCCTCCCGCTTCGCCATGGACGAAGCCGATCCCCTGATGCTGATCCTTGGGGAGAAGGGAGCTACCCACGAAGCGAAGGTGTACGAGAGACTCAAGACCGAGGCAAGGTCCTTTGCTGACCTTAGAGGTGGGGACCTCGAACATACGATCAGAGCGATGAAAGAGGGTGTCGAGCTTATCTATCAAGCCGGCCTCACCCATGGACCCTTTGCGGGCGTTGCCGACTTTCTCCGCCGTATCCCGGGACAATCCGCTTTTGGGAACTATTGCTACGAGGTCTGGGATTCCAAGCTAGCCCGGACTGCCAAGACCTCGGCTCTTCTCCAACTCTGCACCTACACCGATATTCTCGAAGCCATCCAAGGCGTGCGAGCCGAACACTTTGGACTCATACTAGGGAAAGGCAATGAGGAACGCTTCCGCGTCAGTGATTTTTTCTATTACTATGCGATGCTGAAGTCTAGATTCCTCGGTTTTCAGGATAGCTTCAATGCTAATCAAAGACCCGCCCCCGCTGACTCTCGCTCTTTCGGCAAATGGAGTGACGTAGCCACTGCAATCTTCGAAGAAGAAGAGTCTCTCTTTCAAGTCGCTCACATCACGCGACTGCAGGTCAAACGTTTCAACAAGACCGGCCTCAAAAGGATGACGGACCTTGCCAAATCCACGGCTGGCTCCATCCCAGGGGTGAATAAAGACGTTCACCAACGCCTCATCGAACAAGCACAGCTGCAACTCGCTTCGAAGGGCAAAGATAAACCGGAGTTCAAGCTATTGCCAGCCGATGGCAGCAAATTAGCCCAACTCCCTCAGCTGAATCCAGGTGACATATTCTTCGATATGGAGGGCTACCCCCTCGACGAAAACGGCATCGAATATCTCTGGGGTTACGTCTACCTCCAAGACGGCAAGCCGATCTTTGACTGCATCTGGGCCCATAACGCGGAAGGAGAGCGCCGAGCCGTTGAGAAATTCATTGATTATGCGCACGATCGCTGGCTGAAGTTTCCTGGTATGCACGTCTATCACTATGCTTCTTACGAGACTCGAGCCGTAAAGACCCTAGCCCAACGCTACGGAACCTGCCTCGATAAGCTGGATGACCTTCTGCGCAACGAAATTTTTGTCGACCTCTACGATACGGTTCGTGGCTCCCTTATGCTGGGTGCCGAGAGCTATTCCATCAAGAAGCTTGAGCTTCTTTACCGGGATAAGCGCCAAAGCGAAGTCACAAGCGCGATGGCTTCTGTGGTCTACTATCAGACCTGGCTTAATCTCAATGCTAGTGATCAGGCCGGGGCTGCAAAAGTCCTGGAAGACATTAGAATTTACAACAAAGATGACTGTGATTCGACCTTTGAGCTAGCTATTTGGCTCGACGCCCAGAAAAAAATGATCGGCATCTGCAATCCAACCCTGGCGGAAGTCCGCCCACCCGAATCCACTCCACCTGAGCTCGTAGCTCTCATGCAAAAGCTTGAGAAAATGGGACCGGTGGGACAATTGATGGGGCATCTGATCGGACATGACAAGAGAGAAGATAATGTCTCCTGGTGGGAGCACTTCGCCAACCTCAAAGCCCCCGTTGAAACTCTTTTGAATGATCCCGACGTCATAGCAGGCGTGAGCTACAACGGTTCGGCTCCTGGCAAGGTCGATCGGAGTCTAAGCTATCAGTTCACCTTTGACCCTAGTCAGCCTTTAGAAGTGGAAGAGGGGCAGTCTTTTATCTTTTCGTTTGGGGCTAAGCCGAGGAATGTCACGATTCTGCAGATCGATCTGGAGGGAGGCACTCTTCTCGCGAAGACGACTGAAAAAGATGTCCCCCCCTTATTCAATCTCCTACCCCCTCGTGAAACGGTCAAATCTCTCGACGAGCATATACTGGCTGAAGCTCAGGCCTACAGCGAGGGCAAAGTTCATCAGGCTCTCGACCACTTCCTCCATCGCCGGGCTCCTCAGCTGAAGGCAGGGGTAAGCTTGCCTAAGAATGAGAAGGAAACAACGGTTGAAAATATCATCAAAGTCATCGCAGCCATGGAAGGGAGCTCACTGGTTATCCAAGGCCCCCCTGGCGCCGGCAAGACTTATGTAGGAGCCCAAGCTATAGCTGCTCTGTGTAGGGCAGGTAAAAAGGTAGGCATAACGTCCAACGCTCATAAAGCTATCGATCACCTTCTCGTAGCTGTTAACCAGCTTCTTGAGGGCTCGGGTCTTGGGGTCCTAAAGATCAATAAGCTGGATTATAGCCCAGCTCCCACCAACATTGATGTCAAGCCGAGAGTCGAGTCCTTAGAAGGGTATTCTCTCATTGGCGGCACTGCCTGGGCCTTTATTCGGGATGTCTTTGAAGGCAGTCTGGATTATCTCTTCATCGATGAGGCAAGCCAAGTGAGCCTCTCTAAGCTCGTGGCTTGCGCGAAGGCAGCCAAAAATTTCGTTTTTCTCGGCGATCAGATGCAGCTCTCTCAGCCGTCCCGGGCCAGTCATCCGGGCGAGAGCGGGCAATCGTGTCTCGAATACTTTCTGCAGGATCATGCAACCATTCCTGCCGATAAGGGGATCTTCCTCCCCCTGACTCGACGGATGCATCCCACTCTCTGCGCTCTGGTCTCCGACACAGTTTATGAGGGGCGCCTGCACTCCCACCCGACGACTGAGGAGCGCTTTCTGATAAGACATTCCTCGTCTATGATCCCCAAGATAGAGGGAGTCTTGTACGTGCCAGTCGAACATCAGGCCAACCGGCAGTCGAGCCAGGAAGAGGCTGCGTGTATCAGAGAATTGGTCGACGAGATTTTACAGATGAAGTTTCAAACGGCACCAGGACAGGTGAGAAGTCTCAGCAGCAAAGATATCCTAATTGTGGCTCCCTATAACCAGCAGGTTCGTCTCTTGAGACGGACACTCGGCGAAGACTTTCTGATCGGGAGTGTCGACAAGTTCCAGGGTCAAGAAGCACCCATCGTCATACTATCGCTCGGCACCTCGTCGGCACATGACGCTCCGCGAGGTCTAGACTTCGTATTCAACCGAAATCGCCTCAACGTTGCCCTCAGTCGAGCTCAGTCTCTGGCCATTGTCGTTGGCTGCCCGGGGCTTAGCCTCAGTTTTGCTGCCTCTCCTAAGCAGATGAGTCTTGTGAACTTCTTTTGCCGGATCGTGCATCAGGGTTCTCAAGAAGTACTTGCGAAAACAAAGGCGTCCTAGCTCAGCCGCGGCTAGGGACGACTCTGTTGGCTGCCAGTATCAATCAGCCGATTGCCGCGATTCAGGAGGCGTGTGAAGCCCAAAAGTTAAGCATCACTAACATCCAATTCTACGGCAACGCGAGGCTAGCTAACGACCAAACTGGCTAGAATCAAGCAGGTGAAAGCAAACAAGGTTCAAGCCTACCCACCCTTGCAAATTCATCTCGACACGCAGATTAAGTCCTGATAACTAAAATTTTCCGATTACGCTTCAAGCATAAGCCCAGACTGAGGTCAAACGATGCTTATCGCGCACGCTAGATCAACTCCCCTCTTGAGTCTTCCGTGAATGTTTCTCAGCTATTCGTCCTCGCTCCGCCCAAGGTAACTTCCACAGGAACGTTGCGAAACTGTCTCAAGAGAGGAAACGCACAATGAGCAAGCACATATTCAAGCGCTTCATTATCTGCCTTGTATTCTCTCTAAACCTTATTGCATGTACGAATGCCGAGAATGAAACCTCCGGGCTCCTTTCCGATTCCGCTCACAAATTCCAGATCTGTAACCGTACGAGCTTTGCTCTTGAGCTTCTAGAGCGCTACCAAGAAGGCAAACAAGATTACATCTCCCTCTGGCTTCGTGTCGGGCCTTACGAATGTGCTCCTGTCAGCTACCGTCAAACTAACTCTGATTATTATATCCAGTCGACCGCGGGGCGCTACGTACCCGGCCCCACTGAATATAGCTACGATTCGTCAAATCAAGGCATAGTCTGCTGGGACCGAAGCATGCTGTTTTCCAAAAAAGCGCAGTATAGCTACGATGGAAACGAGGTGTTGTTGAGCGGTACTTGTCCGCACGGCATGGATAGAAAATCAGTTGCGTCTCTGAAGTGGACTATTGACTCGGTTGGCGATCAAGATCTGATTTACACAGCATTAATTTCTACGGGGAAGATTGATGAAAGCGATAGAATCGACGGATGGAAATTTGTCGATTTTTCGGAATCCGAGCTAGATCGAATAAAGAGAGAACTTACCAAAACCGAGCAAAGCATAGAGCGGATCAAAGATAATCTGAAGAGCTGCGGTAATCAGATCACGCAGTGGCAAAAGCAGAAGATCTTTTCTCTCGATACCAACGAAATTTCTAGTTTTGAAGCCTGCTCGGACTCGACTGCACGCAGAGCTATCAAAAGCACTATCGATGAAGCGAAAGAGAAGACTCGCAAACTTCTGCAGGACTTCCTCGATAGTGCTAACGGCTTTTTTACTCGCATACTTACTGAAGTTAACTCCGTCCTCAGCGAAACTTTTGGGTTTGATCAGGGGGCCCTGAGTTCCTTTTTGGGTGCAAAGGGCAGTACCTGGTCTCAACAGCCAGTTGACGCCTTTGTTCCGGAACTAAACCAGGCTCTGGATGCAAGCTATGGCCGGGACCATAAAGAATTTCTCGAGACGGCTCATGATGGGCTCCTGGTCATGGCTGAGCAAGGCCAGAGAATCCTAAACCAGTTGAACGATGAGCAGGCCGCTTTCAGCTACCTGAAGCAAGCTACCTCGGTTCGCGAGCACCTTGAGGGCAGGACGTTCGATCGGGTGGAAGAGATTGACTCTGAAGGATGGCCCACCGATTCTCCAGTTCCACAGGATATTCGTCAGGTGACGATCAAGCAGAAGATAGCTCCTCGGGACCCGGAACGGGCTGCGCGGCTGGAGGCGATACTGAAGCAGTGGCATAGCGCCGGGGTGCCTGAGACTGTTATTAAGCAGCGTTTGGCCTATATCGACGCTCTGCGTGCCCTGGGAGATGGCTTTGTCGCTGCAGCCTCGGACGTTCCCGAGGTCCTCGCTAAAATGCGGGATATCCTTGATGGGGCCATTACAGCTGCTAAAGATGTGAGCACCTGCATCGCTTCGGTTGGAGTTGGTGGCGATTTTGTTGACTGGTACGAGCTGACTCAAGGGCGTGACTACTGCAACGGAGATGAGTTAAGCTTTTCGGGAAGAGTCGTGTCAGCCGTAGGCCTTGTGGCGGGAAGTGCTAAATTCTGGCGCGTGATGGGCGAAGCTGTTGGGATATCGGTTAATAGCAGTCGGGTATTTAAGAACACTGAAGAAGTTATCGACGCTGCGAAGGCTTTGGGATGGAAAGGGACGAAGGAAGTATTCGAAGATATCAGGGACGCTGTCACCTCCCTTGAAAAAGAAGGCAAATTGCCAGCCAGCTACCTTACAAAGAACGAAGCCAAAGCATTAGGCTGGGAACAAAGTAGGGGCAACTTGGGTGAAATCGCTCCAGGGAGAAAAATAGGTGGTGACGCATTTGGAAATCGGCAAGGAAAGCTTCCGACTGACAAAACTTACTTCGAAGCTGACCTAGGATACCGAGGGGGATACAGAGGCACGGAAAGAATCGTCTACTCATCTGATGGTAAGAAGATCTACCTTACAAATGATCACTACGAAACCTTTACAGAGCTAAAATGACAAAGTCTCAATTTGAAATAGATGGCAAGAAGATAAACACCGTGAATGACTTTCACACGGAAATTGCAGCGTTGCTTCGACTACCTGAATGGTATGGCCGAAACCTTGATGCCCTTTGGGATTTATTGACAGGTCATGTTGATACAAATGTAAAGCTGATATGGAAAAATCACTCGGTTTCTAAAGACCGATTGGGAAATGAATTCGATAAGATAATTTCAGTATTTCTTGATCTTAGAAAGTCGGAACCCGACTTTGAATTTATTCTCGACTAAGATGCAGAGCTTTGGGCAAGAAGT
This sequence comes from Oligoflexus sp., assembly GCA_041736305.1. Taxonomy (GTDB): domain Bacteria; phylum Bdellovibrionota_B; class Oligoflexia; order Oligoflexales; family Oligoflexaceae; genus Oligoflexus. The sequence continues at coordinate 8,593 of JBGSTX010000067.1, forward strand.
TGTAGGCAAACGAGTCGCGGAGGTCATGACAAGATTTGCAGCCCTTCTTGATGTCGAACGCCAAAGATAAGCTTACTGAAAGGGACAAGCAGATCTCCGAACTCCAGCAGGTGGTAGGTGAACAGACCCTCCAGATCAGAGCGCTAAAAAAAGCATAGAAACAGCGGAACGGGACGAGAACAAGTCATAAAAGCCAAGACTGAGCTGGAGGCCGAAGGCTATAAGGAGTCAATCCGAAAGCTTTGCGATTGGTTCGATGTACCTCGGGCTTCTGTCTATCGCGAGCCAAAGGAGAGGCACAGATATAAACTTGATGAAGGTTTCGTAGCGGAGATCCGAGCCATCATCGAGAAAAAGCCCTATTATGGTCTCCGGCGCATTGAGTGGGCCTTGAATCGGGAACGTTACAAGCGGGTCAACATCAAGGCTGTTCATCGCATCCTCAAGATCAAAGGTTGGCTCATGAAAAAGAGGCAAAAAGGGATGCGCCTTCGAGTCGAATGTTGGGTTAGTCAAACGTCTATATCTGACACGCGCTGGGCAGTTGATATGTCCCATTTCATGACTCGGAAAGATGGCTGGTGTCATATTACAGCGGTCATCGGGCTGCTGCGAGTTGTGATGCCATTACGAAGATGCAGGCCTAGCGCTTGCAGCGTGATGCGCCTCCCGAGATGGCATTGGGGCAGCTGTTCGGTACAGGCAGGCCAACATCGCTTGACTTAAATAGCTAAGTTAGCTAAACTAAGCTAACTTAGCTAGATGAGGTAGGGTGTGAGAAAATTAAAGACCAAAGAGGCTAAAGATAACTTTTCGCTATTAATCAGGCTTCTGAGAGAAGGGAAAGAAGATCGGGTAATCATCTATAATGGTGATATTCCTGTAGCCGAACTCCGACCTTATCAAGAACCCCCTAGTAAGATCCATCTTTTTGGCACCGACAAAACTGCCAAGATGTCTGAAGATTTTGATCGTTATCTACCGGATGAAGTGAAGGATCTTGTGTGAGCGAATTTTTGTTGGATACTTGCAGCTTGATCTTTGCTCTTGGCGCCGATGACAAAGCCAAAATCCTTCGAGACATTATCGCCTCCTCCCAGGTCTACGTGTCGGCCATCAACTTTTGGGAAATTGCTATTAAAACTTCCAAAGGTAAACTCTCCATGAGTATTACCCTTGATGATTTAATAGAGCGCTGTTCAAAGGCACTAGCAGGCGTCCTGCCAATAGAAGCAAGTGATATATTGGACTATAAAAATCTTTTGGATAGATCGTCGCACAAAGACCCTTTTGATCTTATGCTCCTAGCTCAGGCAAAAAGTCGAAAAATGCTGCTGATTACCAGCGATCAGATTTTACTCTCAGAGTTTAAAAGACTAACCCGCCCCGTTAAGAAGAATTGAACACCGAGCCATCTGAGAAGCACCCCACTCTCTCACGCAGATTAAGCTGGATTTTACTAAGCTACTGATTCACTCAGCTCAGGGCACTTCGCTCCGAATCAACGGAGAGGTTCTTATCCTGGAGACGCTGGATATGGAGAATAGGGTGATGCTGGTGATTCCTGAAGGCGAGATAGAGGTTGCTGCCGCTCATCCCCGCCACCAGCCGCGATGCGACGTCTTCAGCGCAGTCGTAGGTAATGCGCTGCGCGCAGCGATAGCCTTCAAGCTCGGTCGATTTGTTCCCAAAAAGGTTTAAGCTTTAGACAGTTTACGTAATTCTTTCGTCAGATATATTTTTAGCTTTAATTTTCGTTGGTATGAGCCGTCCCACCATTCAAGGACTAGATTCCTACCCCCCACGAAGCTCTTCCCTTATCTTCGGCATACGCGGCACATAATCGAAAGCTTACGGCAACTTATTGCTAGACCTCAACTGGGTCTGGGTTTTGCAAGATGGTGCATACCATCTTTTGAACCGGGGAAGCTATGCTCAACAGAATTCTTAAAGCTTCAATCTTGCTGCACCTGCTGATTAGCTCATGGACATTAACAGCCAGTGAATCTGCTTCTGTCTCTTTTTGCGAAGTTGATCCTTCCTTTTCCGTTTGTACCGAGAAAAAGGTCGAATGCAGTTTTTGCCATTCCGAAACTCCGAAATTAAATCCCTACGGTGCTGATCTCATGACGGCCCTCAGCAAATTGAGCGGGTATTCAGCAGCCGAAATGCAGCGCTTTCTGCCTTCGGCTGTTATCAGCATTCAGGAACTCGACAGCGATAAAGATGGAGCAAGCAACGGTGAAGAGATCAGCCTCGGTCGCGCCCCTGGAACGGCTGATGTCAATGAAGATCAGAGCGAAGCCTTTATCTACGATGCTGCTACCGCCCTTAGGCGCCTCTCTGTCCTCTATTGCGGTCGTCATCCTAGCTTTGTCGAGATGAACGGCTTGGATGGCGCCACCGATAAAAGAGGCTACCTTCATGAGCAGCTCGGAAAATGCTTGGAAAGCACTTATTGGTTGAATGAAGGTCTCAATCGTATCGCCGACGATAAGATAAGACCTGATGCCCAGTTTGGGATCGATTCCAACGTGGTGTTTGCCGACTGGGACTTCGATTATCGGCTTTTTTCCCACATCATGAGCAAGGACAGAGACGTTAGAGAGCTCTTGACTGCCCAGTACCATATCGATGTCAATGGAAACGTGGTCCAGGGGCCTATAGCCAGCACTCTCGTGGCCGCGCCTGCGCGCCAGGTTTTAGGCGGTAACGGCCAGCCACTGGTCGCCACGCGGCGCCAGGGTATGATCACAACCCAATGGTTTATGATGACCAACAACATGCTAGATCCTCTGCCTCGCTCCACGGGGGCCGAAGTTTATCGGGCCTGGCTAGGTCTGGATATCGCCAAGAGTCAAGGTTTAAAGCCAGTCGCCGCTGAGCCACGAGATGTAGACGCCAAAGGCATAAAAGCCCCGGACTGCAGTTTTTGCCACAGTACCCTCGATCCTTTGAGCTACCCATTTTCGGCCTATAGTTTTCAAGGCAACTATGTCGGTCCCAAAGCCTGGGGCGAGGCTGGGTCGATTCTTGGACAGCCCGTCGCTAATCTGCGCGCTTGGGTCAATGTCGCCATAGCCAGTGATGAATTCAAGATTTCCTTTGGCAAAACTCTTTGGAATCACGCTTTCAGCCGAGAACCCTCTGGCTATCAAAGCCAGGAATTTGCCGACCTATGGAAGTCTATGCCCGAGGACGGCTACTCTGCCAACAAGCTGATACATCGTCTGATTGATACCAAATCTTTTGGTGGAGTGCCCAAATGAAAATCTATCAAGCTATCTTTCTCATACTCTTCGCTATTCAGCTGAGCGACTGCTCCAAGAGAAAAGTCAGAGGAGATTACGGAGATAGCAACCGCTCAACACCCAGCGATGGGTCCCAGGATAGTTCGCAAGGCGACGAGGACGAGCTGACGGAAGCCGAAAGAATTGCGAGGCAGGCACTTATCTCGCAGAACATGAATGTAATCTGGAAACGCTCCAAGGCTCTGGAATTATCGATCGCCAGTGCCCTGCGCTTGAGCCCGGCCGATATGTGTGTGGTAGGGAGCGGCAGCAACTGCATCAGCCAAGCCTTTCTCCCTTTGCTGGGCGGCAATGATGCCTTTACCAAAGGTCAATACCTTCCGCCCGCTTCCCCGTCCCGGCTGACTCCCTCGGTGGTCGACCGCGTTCTGCTCTCATCGTGCATCCGCCGAGCCGAGCTCGATCAGGCAGCCGCTCCTCAGATTTTTAAACAGTTTTCCCTCGCGGGTAGCGCCGCAGCAGTGAGCGATCAGCAGCTCGACGCTCTGAGCGATCTTCTCTATAAAGAGTTTCTTGCTCGAAAACCGTCACAGGATCAGCTGGAGATACTTCGTAAACTGAAGGACCAGAGCGCAACGGCTTTCGAGCTGGCAGTCCTGACTTGCTTTACTGTTAGTACTCAAACGGAATTTCTATTCTATTGAAAGAGAGACCCATGGAAAAGCCCAGCAGACGCCAGTTTCTGAAAACAGCCGCCATCTCTTCCCTCGGTAGCGGCTTGTCGCTAAACGGATTGCAGGCTCAAACCGGCAGCCGCGCCCCGGCCCGTTACTTATTCGTTATAGCTGCCAACGGCGGCGGCGACATCACGGAAAGTCTCCTGCCTATCGTCTCAGGCGGCGCCCTCTCTTTCCCGGTCGCCGAACTCCGCAGCATCGCCAACTCTCCCTTCGTAGTCCCGGTCCTGCCTGAAGCAGCTTTTACACTGATGCAGGCTCGATTTGCCAACAATTATCAGATGGCGACTTTTCTCACCAAGCATAAGACCGATACCGTGGTCATGACACAGACCAATTCCAGCGTTAACCACAACGTGGCAGCCGCGCGCGCCTTGACTGGTGACGACATCAACCGGGGTCAGACTCTGATGGAAGCTGCGAGCTTAAAATATGGCCAGGGCCTGGCTCTGCCTAACTGCAGCATGGCCAACGGTCACTATCTGCTCCATGGCTCCGACGGCGGGCTGCCGAATTTTGCCAGATCTGAGACGGTCATCGATCCTCTGACCTTCGGTTTCAGTACCCACGCAATCAAGGGCGTGAATAGAGCCCCGTCGCAAGAATCCATTAATTTTGCTCGCGGCCTTCGTGCTGATCTAGAAAAGTCTTCGCCAATTTTTCAAAAGCTCAAGAACCACGAGACCCTCGCCCACTATTTGGAAAATCGCCAGACTCTGATCAATTCGATCGAAAAAGGCGATTACCTGGATAAGCTTAATTTAAGTCAAAGCTCGGGTGCGGACTATCAAAAGATCTTAGCTGCTTTCCCAGGGATCACGAGCGATCCCCTGCAGGCCCAGGCAGCCTTAGCCTTTCTTTTAGCCAAAAATAACCTATCTTGCGCTCTAACAATCTCACCGGGCGGGCAGTTCCTTCAGCTCAACGGTGCCGGCACCAACGTCGCGACTGGGTTCGACCTCTCTCATACCAATCATCGTGAAACTCAGTATGTTATGTGGAATCGCATCATGCGGACCGCCGATGCTCTGATAGATTTGCTCAAATCGCAGGATGTCGACAACGATCCAGCGCAGGGTAAAATGTGGGACCGCAGCTTGATCTTTATCGCCACAGAATTTGGCCGAACCCGCTTCCAACCTGCTCGCGGCGGCGCCAGCGGTCACAATCTGAACAATGGCAGTATCCTGATTTCGCCATTGCTCAAAGGCAATACCATTTATGGCGGCGTGAACGGGGCGACGGGTGCAACTTTTGGCTTCGATCGAGTGACAGGTGCTCCTCGTCCCAACGATCCTGCCGCCACCATGAACGAGAAAGACGTTTACAGCGTGATCTGCCAAGCGCTCGGGATCAGCTTTGAGGGTCGGCGTGATATACCTGCCATGGTTAAAGCATGAAACACCTTAGTTTTCGTTATTTCCGGTATTAGGAAATCGCGACATCCAAAACCAATTTTGCAGGGCTTTGAACGCGGAAGCCCTGCAGGATCTGCAGAAATATTGGGTAAGATGGGAGAGTTCCTCGATGCTCGAACCCATCGCCGCAATACGTTTCAACAGCTCTAGCGGTTGACGGTACTCATATCTGGGTACCGAAGACCACTCACACCTCCAGGAGGAAGAATCTTCTTCAAAGTTTCCAGCTCAGCAGAGCTAAAGGTAATCTCGCTAGCCTTCACGTTTTCAAGAAGCCGCTGCCGTTTGGTGGTTCCAGGAATAGGAACAATGTCATCACCCTGTGCCAAGACCCAGGCCAAAGCAAGTTGGGCAGCAGTCACTCCGCGAGCTCTTGCCAGCTTTTCAAGCTCTTCAACGAGCTTTATGTTCTTCGTAAAATTTTCGCCTTGGAAGCGAGGACTGTTTTTCCGATAGTCACCGTCAGGGATATCTTCTGGCTTTTTAAAGGAGCCTGTGAGAAAGCCGCGTCCCAGGGGGCTATAAGCGACCAAAGCGATCCCGAGTTTACGGAGAAGCGGTAGGACTTCGGTTTCAGGATCTCGGGTCCAGAGAGAGTATTCTGACTGCAGGGCTGTGATGGGATGAATCCGATGAGCACGTTCGATAGATTCCGGGCTAGCTTCCGAGAGCCCCAGATACCGCACCTTACCCATCTTCACGAGTTCTGCCATGGCGCCTATCGTATCTTCAAGAGGAACCTTAGGGTCAATACGATGTTGGTAGTAGAGATCAATCGTATCAATTCCAAGGCGTTTCAGTGACGCCTCACAGCATTTCCTCACATATTCTGGGCGTCCGTTCACACCAATTAGTTTTCCATCTGGGCTACGCTCGAGACCAAATTTCGTCGCGATAATAGCCTTATCACGTTTACCTTCTAGAGCCTTACCTAGCAGGCTCTCATTAGTAAACGGCCCATACATATCAGCCGTGTCAAAGAAATTAAGCCCTAACTCAAGAGCATAATGGAGAGTAGCCACAGATTCTTTCTCATCGCTACCTACATAAAATTCAGACATGCCCATACAACCCAGACCGATCCTGGATACTTTGAGGCCACTTTTTCCAAGCTGAATGAGTTCCATAAATAGTCCCCAATACAAAAGAATCAAAGAATTGTTATAGGCGTTGCGAGGCGAGCTGTCGAGAACTGTCACCCATCATCTATTCCCTTCATCACACCTTCGCTGAGCCAGGTCACAGAGTTCCTCCTGCACATCTCTAGAGCAGCCTTCTGGGCTCGGCCGCTTTCTCAAAAGCCTTAATAATATATTTTCATGCGAAATTCCTTCGCTTTTACCGGAGTTTAAAACTTCCCCTGCTCATTTTTAAGCTCAGCGAAGTGAAAGGCCGAAACGATTTTTAGCGAGACAAGCAGAGGAGTTTTCGATGTCAAATCTTTCCCACTCAAGTATATTTTTCGGCCTCTCATGGGGATTTATATTTATTCTTACTTCCTGTGGGAACCCCGCGCAATTTCGAAGTGCAGGGGCGAATTTCGTTATTGAATCTCCTAAGTCGACAAGAGAAGATGATCAAGTGGCTCTTATCGAAGCTTATCGCTACGATTTAATTCTTGCCCAGGGTAAAACAGTCATACGGCCTGGAACGATCCCTGCCCACCCCAAGGTTATGCGGAACGAAGATCAAACTCCTCTGGTAGGAACTGATGCCGAGGCATGGTCCGTCCAGCTGCGAATCGCTCAGGAAGATCGGATACCGGGCCCCCTGCAGGAGCGTCCTCTCGATCTCTCGGCATATGCTGGACTAATTCCTATTGAAGCTATTTTCACTCATAGCAGCGGCCGCAACGGCCAAGTCACTCGCGCTATTTTTGTTGACGGTGAAGCACCACGGCTGAATTTACTCGAGCAGTCCCTGACTCCGGCAGGCGACCAGCGTACTCTTTACTGGTCGGCGAGCGACAACTACCAGCTCCTCAGCGAGCGTAGCACCCTCTACGCCTGCCTTAACAATGAGCCTAACTTTTTACCGAGCGACTATGAAGCCCTTAAAAACCTTCCCAAGCACTGCGCTCTCGTCCTTAGCGGCAATGAGCTCCACAAAGCGAGTGATCAGCTCACGCTTGGCGCGCTCACCATCGAAGGCACGAGCTATCTCCCAAGTCAGCTTCTGCACTATCTTTATGCTGAAGACAGCGTAGGGCAAATCACCGTCATACCTATGACAGCAGCCCCCAAGAATGCTGGAATTCTTAGCCTCGATTCTTCCATCAAGGGCGTTCGCTATACCAAAGAAAGCAGTATAACGGTTCCTTTGACCTTAGCTTTAATCCAAGGCGAGCAGGTGACGCGCGTCCATCAAGCTCCAAATAGCTGGGGTGGATTCACTTTTCAGTCCGAACGCCTGAGCGATAAGTTCACTTCCTCTAGCGATTTTGAAGCGACGAAGTCGCTGGCTCTAGGCAGTGAGGAAGGTCTCTACTCCCTAGTTATGCAAGCTCATGAAAAAGTTTCGGGGCTCAGTAGCAATTTACGCTCACTGCAGGTGGTTCTCGACCGGACTCCTCCTCAGGTCGGCGATCTGCAAATCCAGGTTCCTCTTGGTCTTTTGGAAACGACTACACAGGTTACCATCAACTGGAGCGCCAGCGATCTCAACGGTATCAGCACGCAGCGTCTGGAGTACCAGAGTAAGGGAGAGAGCAGCTGGACCAAACTTGCAGATCTTAACGGCGTCGAACGCAGCCTAACCTTGAGCTGGGGAAACCGTCCCCTAAAGACCTTTAGTGTCCGAGTTGTCGCGACGGATCTGGCTGGCAACGAAGGTGAGGGTGTCTCTGCTCCTTGGTCGCCACAGATCTTTAATGCAGCCGTCCTTACCTCTTCGGTCCAGTGCTTTTACTGTCACCTTAAGGTCGAGGGTGACGTCGCTGGAATCAACTTTACCTCCGATATCGAAGCAAGTTCCGGCGATAGATTTGAAATCATAGGTAAGCTTTTTGCTAGCAACCAGATTCCTCAGGTTTTCAAGACTAAGATTGCCGAAAGTAAGATGAAGGTTTCAGGGGGCGTTGTCGAAAACTACGACAATAGCGGGATCAAGATCTTCCCCAGCAAGAAAGATGCTGCGGGCGTTCCGATCTTTCCGACCTTGACGGTCGAGCAGCTCACGCCTCGTATGAATGGAACTGTCACCGACGCCAGCGGTCGCCGCTATAGCCGCATCTATGAGGGTAACCTCGTTCTGAGCGGCACCGAAGCCAACCCCATCGGCATCAGTGGTGAATTTCTGGTGAACGGTGACCTCGTCATCAAAGGTGTTTACAAGGGCATTGGCTCAATATACGCCCGCAACGTCTATGTGGTCGGTGACCTCATTTCAAGCGACTGTCTTCCCGGCTCGCCGAACTGCCCTTATCCCTTCGTAGGCACGACTGACGAGGAAAAGCTGGCGAAGGCCAAGGCCGCAGTCAAAGCCAAGCGGAGTGCGCTGTACCTCGCCGGGATCAAGCAGACGGTCGTCGGAGGGGTGAGCCGTCATTGGGGGGATCAAATATCCCTTAGCGATCCCTACAGCTGGTTGCCTGAGTCTGAGTACATCAAGCTCTGCACACCTGCTAGCCATCTCAGGCAATCCAATGGCTCGATTTTCCCGATTGACAATGCTTATATTGATCCGATAGCGACCGCGACCGACATCCGTATCCGTTGCGAAGTGGGACGGGTGGACGCTTTCCTCTACGGCCATGATGCCATTGCCTGGCGGAGTTATGCGAACTTTCTCATCAACGGTGGCTTTGTCGGCTACAAGGCTGCGCTCCTCTCTACGACTCCTTATCGCTGGTTCCACCATACCAACAAGTCTTTGGCTGTACCCAACAACCCTCGGAACGGAATGCCGGCGAACCTCAATGTGATTCGCTACGACTGGCGCCTACGAGCTGGTGGTGCAGGCTTTGAAAGCCTGAAGCTACTCTTCGAATAACGACTAAGACTATGAGTACGAGGTAAATATGAAAAGTAATTTTTTGCAGCGCAGATCGCCCATGATAATCCTGCTTGGCAGCGCAGTTTTCAGCTGCGGCAAGATCAGCAGCGACGAATCAGTCAGTTATCGGGGTAAGGCTACCGAAACCTTGCGAGCCGCGAGCGCTAACTCCGGCGTTTCACCTCAGTTGAGTCTCAAGGGGAGCCTCCAAAGCGGTGACGTTACCGGCCAACGTCTTCATCAATTGCGGTCTTATCTCAATCTCGAGTTCGAACACATGGCAGCGCTAGGCTTGAATGGTCAGGAGCAGCTGGTCTTTAGTATGCTCCTCAGGGACGCGCAAGGCCAAATCGTTTGGGAGAATGAGCAAACAAGTTCCATTCCTGTTGAAGAGCTCAGCTGGACCCCAAAGGTTAATGGTAAGGAAGGGGAATATACCCTTGAGCTTGAAGTTCGAGCCAAAACCGAAGATGGCAAAAAAACAGTATCGTCCTACAAATCAAGCTTTGTACTCGACACCACCTTGCCACTCATGGCGATCGAGGCCAAGCTCAGTCCGATTAACGATGAAGGTTTGCGCGATCTTTCGATCGCCACCCAGATTTACAATGAAACTCAAGTTCAATGCCTCGATGCCAGCATTTTGCACCCGAGCCTTACCGAGGCCGTTTCGGTTAAACTCAACCCCATTGGGGCGGATGGCCGCATCGTATTGAATGGTAAAAGCAGCGGTCTCAAGGCTGCGCTTGCCAACGGCAACCTTTTGGTCAAGGTCAACTGTAAAGATGCGGCTGGCAATCAAGCGGAGCTTACCCAGGCTGCAATCCCGGACGGTGAAAGAGCCATGAGTCTTGCTTTCAAGCTAGATGCCAAGCGAGGGCGTGAACTGGAAGCTAGCGCGAACGCTGAGCTGCGGGCCTTCCTCAGCACGCCCCAGCTTGATTTTGAATTGAGTCTTTTAGATCCTCAGACTGGATCCGCGCATAGCGAAGCGCTGATTGCTGCAGAGAAGCAGACGCTTCGGGTCTATGTAACAGATTGGGCTCCCAAAAGCGTTGACGAGCTCCTCAAGAGCAAGACGGTCCTCTGGACTCAGCTCTATGGACCGAAGATGAAGGTTGCACTGCCCGCTAACTCCCAAGGCCCGCAGACGCTCTATCTTTCGCTATTGCGCCATAACCTGAGCGAGAATAAAACCTCACTGCTGGCATCGACCGCGCTACCACTCTATATCGATGGCACGGGCGCTGGGCTCAAGTGGACGTCGGGGCCTGGATTCGCTGCGCCTGTGAAAGATTCGCTGCTAACCCTTAAGGGTGAAGTGAATATCGCAGGAGCTCCCCTGAGTGAGGCACTTCAGGCTGAGTACACGCTTGACGGCAGCGCATGGAAGGCCCTCCCTCTGATGGTCAAGTCTCTGCAAGGCGTTCAGGCTGAAGTGCAATTTGCCTATCCCCTCGCCAACGAGCTTCCCTTCCGCGTCCGGCTTAAGGCCCAAGACCTCGCCGGCAACATTAGCTACTCGCCTTCGAGCTCGCAAATTGTAGCTCGCTCCCAACTACCCTCTTTGGCAGTGAGCGCAGCTGAACGCTCGGCCTGTGTCAGTGGCTCGACTCCGGGTGCCAAGCTGCGTCCGCTCCTCGTCAGTCGCTATCTCTGCCGCAAGGCGGACGCTCTGGGGCAGCCAGTGGGCAACTCTCATGCGAGCCTACTTCTTCAGAATTTGGGGCAGGTCGCGCCCCTCTTCTACTCAACCTCACAGATCAGCGAGGGAATGGGCTACAAAGTGATAGGTGATGGCCAGGTCATTGCTCTCGGCCGTATGGCGCCTCCTGACCCCTTCAGGCTAAGCAGCTCTGAGCAGCGCCTTTTGCAATTCGCGATCTCGCCTACTTGGCTTTTGGCCAAGCGCCTTGAAATAGCTTTCGATCTTGAAGAGAGCGACGCCTATTCTACGACAAACAGCTGCTATCCGGCCGAAGCTCCCTATCCGTCTGTGCTCCTGCAAGACGTCGATCAGGGTTTAAGTCTGCAGATGAGTCCATTTGCTTGTGATCAAGAGGGGCTCCTGCCGTGAAAATAGCCTCAAAATGAATGCGTTTAGTTTCAATTCTCGACGCTCCTTTTTAAAAGGCAAGTTTTAAGCAGTCGTCGAGGATATTTTAACCTATATTTTCCATAATTTACTTAGCTCACACCAAAGTAATAATATTCCTGCTACCCGCAGCCGATAAGAAAAATGAAAATTATGCGGCGGGCGCATGAGTTCAGATCGATTCAAAGAGGTTTGGTGTGACGAAATTTCTGGTCTGGGGCTTACTTAGCCCACTCTTTTTTCTAGGCACAGGCTGTAAAGAAGATCCCAGCGAGCGGCAGGATACAACTGGAACCTTTGCAGCGGCCAAGGCCGAGGATTCGAGCGACGAGAATGAAGCGTTTGGCCTCACTGCTCAAGACTGCAGCAATGTCGACCGCATCAATCGGATAACGATTTCGCCCAATGGTTCGCTCTTCATCAACGATCCCCTAGTGATAAACTCGAACCGCGCAAAGACCGGAGTTTGGAGCTTCGGCTTCCTTCTTCGTGAAATTATGGAGCTACCCGTGCCGGGCAACGAGCCAGCGAAGCTCAAAGCCGAACAAGATGCGGTTATTCAGTTCCTGGATCAGTTTACTACGCAGACCCCTGTCAACAGCTTTGTTGCACCACCCCGCGCCCTAGCGCGCCAGACGCTGCTCGCGACCTGGGGTAAAACAACGGGCAGTGACAATGTACAGTATCTGACTTTCGATAAGGCGCCTTTTAAACTCGTAGGTATCACCAACCGCCTGGACATCAGCAAAAAGCGGCGGGAGCACATCACAGCCGGCGAAGGACGCTTCGTCTTCGGCTTTACGGGTGCTACGGGCATACAGCGAATGACCCTGATTCTCGAATACAATCTTCCTGTCGATGCTGCCAGTCCCACCGCTCGCACAGCATCGCAATGGGTAATGGAGTGGTACCGGCTGAAAAGGCATCTGCTTGACACCAATGCGTCCAAGGCTGGGGTGCAACCAGCTCAAGAGCTGGGTAGTCTCAATCTAGCAAACCCTGAACAGTATCTTGCGGCTCTGCAGGCTCTCACCGACAAGTTCACCCTGCGGAATGCGCGGAAGGCTTTCGATAGCGCCGAGACCTGGGTTCCCATCTCGCAGATACGGACCAATGAATTTCTTACCGAGCTACGGCCCAATGGAACTATTAGCGCTCCATGGGAGCTGCGCGAGATTAAGCGCTTTCGTACCTACGGGGTGAAGACCTTGCAGTTGGTGCAGGTCAAAGACAACCCCGATCAGTCTTTTTCGAAAGGAGAAAAAGGCTTCGATGCCTTCATAGAACAAAGGGTTCAGTGTGCGAATCCCAACGATCCCAATAGTTGTAGCTATCAGACTGCAGGGGGACAGCTACCCCCCCTGTTCGGCCCCGAAAAGCAGCCTCTCTTGGCTGCTTCAGCCCCAGTGGATTTCCGTTGGTTTCCGAACTCTCGGAACGTAAAACAGCGCTTCGTAGCGCTCAACACCTGCAGTGGCTGCCACGAGTTCGAGACGAAAACAAGCTTTGTCCATGTAAACGAAGTGACGGGTGATCCCTCTGCGTTTATGGTCACCGACATCCAACGCCGCCTTATCAACTTCAAAGCCTTGGTCTGTCTCGCTGCAACCAATAACTCTCAGTTGAATCTGGCCACTGAAGGCACGGAAGACCCGATTTTCTCCTCATCCTTTACCCACTGAGATTCTTGTCAGGCCCTCGGGCCTGGCGTTCTAATCCAAGATCGCTCCTCTTATACCTTACAAAAGCTTCTCCAAAGTGCTGGCCGGCCCAGCTGCGGCGGAATTCGCGTTGAGCTGTCGCCGCGGGCTGCTGCGAGTTGTGATGCCATGACGAAGATACTCTTGCTGAGGTCTGCACCACATAGATTGGCCCCTCGCAGATCCGCTCCGGTCAAGTCAGCCAAATTTAGATCTACGCGGCGGAGATCGGCCTTGAGCAGCAAAGCCCCACGCAAATTAGCACCCCTCAAATCAACGCGACGTAGGTCGGCACCAATCAAATCCGCGCCCCGGCGATTTAGTTTGCTTCCTGCGGAACTAGCGCGGACTAGTTCACTTGTACGAGTCAGCAGCGCATTAATTTCCTCTCGATATTGTCCAACATCGAGACCGGCAAGGGCGTGAGGTTCCAAGCGAGTGATCTCGTCGATCTTTGCGAAAGCAGCTCGCAATTCAACCTGCAAGGGGTCATCACCAACAAGTGCAAGACCTGCATCAAGGTAGTAGAGCAGTTGATGAAGTTGTCGAACGATTCCAAAAACCTCAAACATCAGGGGCGCGCTTGCAGGCTCCTGGGCCCAGCTCTGCCCCTTGAAAGTTACCTGCGAAACTTTTTGTCCGGCACCGAGACAATCAAAAGCGACACAGCCTGGAAATCCCCGGCGGACTAGGTCTCCATGAATCCCACAGTGAAAATCAGCCTTTAAGTTGCTACAGGCTTGGCCCGCGCGCTTGTCGATAGCGAAATCGGACGAGCGTGCAAATGCTGTTGCAACGCAGCAAAGTCCAAAACAGCGGCTGCAATCCGAGCTCAACACAAGTATGTCTCTCCGTACTGGACTAGGTGTTTGACTTTGACGATATACCTCACTTGCACTGCCATACGCAGATCAGCCGGTATTCCGCAAGCCACCTGCGATGGCGTTGATCGTCAGCAGCAAAGCCTCGAGGCTGGATTCTCGCTCTGGACTGTTTTCTGCTAGGCTTCGCCAGCTCCGCAACTGCTCAATCTGCAGCTTATGAAGGAGCACGAGACTCCTTTCGCGCAATTGAATCGTCTTCACCACGTGAGGACGCCTCGCTTGAACCGTAGCTCCGAAAATCTCGACCAGCATCTGCCGCGTGCGACGAAATTCTAGAAGGATCGGTTCCATGAAGAGTTTGCGCAGCGCGGGATCGGTGACGAGCTCTGCATAGGCGCTCATCTGATTTTCACTGGCAGATTCTACCGTTGTTTCGTACGTCGTCGAGTAAGCACACCTGAGGCTTTACCTCAATTTTGCACCTTGGCTTTTTGATCTTACAACCATCCCTCCTGAATCCCTTGCCACTTCCTGGATAGCTGTTAGTAGGCTGCAGGCCTTGATTGGTAGGTTTTG
>JBGSTX010000071.1:0-1980 GCA_041736305.1 Oligoflexus sp.
GCCACAAGATTGCGGAACGAAGCCGCTGTCGTGGGGCACTCATACTTTTGCTCCATGTGTTTCTGGGCAAAAGTCCGTGCCTCTGTGAACGAGAGATTGCCGCTCTGTTCGCGTCCCAAATCAAGAGCGAGATAAAGCAGAGAATTTTCAGCGTCAATCCCCTTGCTCGGCTCAGGAAGCACAGAAGTAAACCCAATCTGACGCCATTTTTCTAAAGTCCAATTTTGAGAAAGACGGGTATCGGGTGTTCCCAATGTCACAGATTTATAGGGATCGACATTCAACATACCCCGAGTAAGTCCCTCATAGGATGTCATGTTCAACTGACAAGGGCCGTTCGTGCAGGAGTGACAACCCATACAGTACTTCGCCAGAATCGGCTGGATCCGATCTGTGTACCCATCTTTGGCCACTAGGTAACGATTGCCGGCTCGATAGAGCGATGCATGCTCAGCATCTGGTTTGGTCTGAGCCTGGAGCGGTTCGACAAGAATAAGAAGCAAGAAATAGAAAACTTGGTAGAGGGTCCTCATCTGTCTTCCTGATGTTTAGAAGCGAGGTATCGCTTGTTAGACCTTGGATTCGTGCCCTAGATACGCGTTTTCTTAGCCGAGTGAAATAAAAAAGCAAAAGCAGAGGAACATACCATGCCGAGACGCGCCTAAAACACTCAGGTGGGTCGTTTAACGAGCAGATAAATAGTAGTAATGAATCATTAGCGTTGCAGCAAATTGTCGTCTTTTGAGCTTCGGCTGATGGCCCATGACATCAACTTACATCGTAAGTAAAAAGAGCGAAAACGCTGTCGCAGCGAGCGCAGTCGAGGTTAAAAGTTTGTCGAACAGATGGCGACGCTTCTTTTGTTGGGCCACGATTCTAGAGCGAAGTCTTCTTCTTATGTGGGCTTCAATTGCAGCAAGCTGGCTTGGATTCTGGGTCATCCCGAAGTAGGTGTGAAGTGGCCCCATTTAAACGATGAGGGGAGTAGTATTTGAAACTCGGAAGCAAGCAAAGACTGCCATATTCGAATTTATCGAAGTGTACTTCAATCAAGTGAGGCTTCATTCATCGCTAGGCTAACTTTCGCCAGCTGAGTTTGAAGATCTGGCTCAAGATGAGTCCGTGATTTTAGGCCCACCTCAATTTTCCTTCCTTGCCAATTTTCGCAGGGGCGCGCCAAACTCCCCGGATATTAAAAGTGGGTTGAACCATTGTAGAATCCCTATCCCAAACCTAAGAGGCAAAGGGGTTCGTATGAGAATCTGGTTGCAGATTTTGAGCACAGTGGCTGTCCTTATTCCAGGTGCCACATCCATGGCAGGAATTCTTATCAAGAATATTCGTCTGCTTGAAGGCGCTGGGATTTCAGAGCCGACTCATCTCCTTGTGGAAGGAGCCACGATATCCAAAAGAGGATCGCTCATCCCGGATGCAGGACACATTATTTATGACGCAAGCGGACTTTATGCTTTGCCAGGATTGATCGATAGTCATACTCACTTGTCAAGCGTCCCGGGTGCCGTATTTCGTAAGGATACGCCTCAGGATGTCGAGCGACAACAGAGGATTCAGCTAGCATCGTATCTAGCAGCCGGAGTCACCACCGTCCTTGACCCAGCGATACCCTTGCCGACTCTGCAAAAGTTGAAGGCTTATCAAGAAAAAACCGGACTTGGTCCCCGCATCCTCGCCTTGGGACCTGTCCTCATGCCGCCGGGAGGCTATCTGGGCACCGAGAATTTTCGAAAGAGGGATTATGCGGCGCTGCCGGCGCCTATCACTTCAGAAAAGGAAATCCGCGACAGCATCATAAAATCCAAAGAGCTTAAGACCGTCGGCAGTCAACCACCCCACCCAACCTCTGAAAGGTATGGGTAGGGCTTGGAAAGAGGGAAACCAATTTCCAAGCTCTTGATTGATTAGACTCAGCCCTGACAACAGGGCTACGTTACTGGTGAATGACATAGGCACCTTGGGATA
>JBGSTX010000263.1:0-10475 GCA_041736305.1 Oligoflexus sp.
CAGCGGCTACCTCGCCGCTAACGGGTTCGACTCGGGAAATATTAGCACTGTTGGTTACGGGGACACCAAACCCCTAGCTTCGAACAAGACTAAAGAAGGTCGTGCTGAAAACCGTAGGGTAGACATAATCATTGTTCCCGAAATTGTGCGCTAAGGCTTCGTAAGTCTCTGCCCATTTTTAGTTAAAGAACAAGGGGCCGCACCACCGTCAGGTAGTGCGGCCCCTTTTATCTCTGAAGCTTCCCTATCAACAGACTATTCTGCTAAGCCTGATCATGAATCGATTGATGATTGAATCTTCATCGATGGGTTCTAACGCGGGGCATGCTAGCCAACTGGCATGCCCTTCGTCACTTCGCGCATAATCTCCGGATCGCGATAGAAGATGTTCATCGTATCGAAGGGAATAACGCGTCCGTCAGGGTTTACGATGTGCACACAGGTTTTCTTTATAGGGCGGAGGTCGAAGCTATATTTGTCATAGAACTGCATAATAATAATTCGAAACACATTCTCGTAGCTGAGCGGAAGGTTTTCAACAGCTGGAAGACAGCATAGTAGAGACTGCAAGGATGCCGAACTTTGACCAGGACTTGTGCCCGTACTAAAAAGTTCGAAGAATCGCCGCTTCAATTCGGGATCCCGCTCTATAGTAATTGTATTTCCTGAATCATTTAAAAGATTTCGTGGCTCAACCCAGTCCGATAAAGGGCGAACGCCTCCTTGCCATTTGAGGGCGTAGGCCATCGCTATAGCCTCGGGATGGCAGGGAACGGGGATGATATCCTGCGGTTTGAAGAGGCTGTGCTGCTCGAGAATTGCCCTGCGGACTTCGCTTAGGGTCATGCGATCTAGAGCAGGGTTGAAGTTTTCAGTTCTTCCAGCAACCTGTGTGGGCTGGAAAGTGATCCCGCGCACGCACGGCTGTTGGAGCGCAAATTCGATAATACTGCCAATTTCGTCGGAATTTACGCCTTTTTGTAGGGTCACCACCAGAGTAGTCGAGATTCCGAACTCGTTGAGGTGCTCTAAACTCTTTCGCCTTACCTCTCTCAGATCTTGGCCGCGCAGTTTAACCAGCGATTCCTCCCGCAAAGAGTCGAACTGCAGATAGACTTCGAGGCCAGTTTTATACTCGGCCAGGCGTTTCACAAAGCTCAGCTCTTGCGCGATCCGTAAGCCATTGGTGTTGATCATGAGATGCTTGACAGGACGTTCACGGACCATCCTGATAACTTCGAAGAACTGTGGATGAAGAGTTGGTTCACCGCCGCTCAACTGAATGACATCAGCTGTACCTTCGTTAGCTATAACGGTATCGAGCATGAATTCGATTTCGCTTAATGACCTATGGCGGCCGACCCCAGGACCTGAGACAGCATAGCAAGTCGGACAGCTCAGTTGGCAGCGATCAGTTAATTCTATGACGCTGACGCACGAGTGCTGTTCATGGTCAGGGCATAATCCGCAGTCATAAGGACAGCCGAGGCGGGTGCTGGTGTTATTCCTTAGGGGTTTCTGACTCGGCTTGCAGTAGTCCCTCGCGCTCTTGTAATATTCTATGTCATCAGCCACCAGCACTTCTTCGACCCCATGCTGCGGGCAGCGCTTAATCATATAGACCGCTTCATCCTGAAGAACTATTTTTGCTTCGACCTTGCGCAAACACTGAGAACATACGCTGATCGTAACGTCGTAAAAGACGGATTCCTTGGACAACATGGGCTAGTCCCCCGATTAAGCAAAGTACCTGAGTTGTGCTAAATGGTCCCCATACCTTAGGCAATGGCTTAAGAAAGTCAATCGCGAAGCGGAAGGTGAGATACGCAGCCAAAAAAGATCGGAAAAGATGCCCCGGATAAGAAAACTGTCTCGTGTTAGCCGTCCGCCACTTCCAAAGAAGCAATCCCAAAAAAGCGATTTCATATACTTGAGTGGGATGTCGACCCACTCCATCGCCGAAGTTTACAGCCCATGGAAGATGAGTCGGAATGCCAAAGGCGGGGTCTGATAATCCTGCAGCCAAGCAGCCTAGTCGACCAAGCAAAATGCCGAGTATAAGGGGCCGGGTGAAAAGGTCGCCCGATGATTTCCTGATCCCCATCCCAAGCTTTCCCAGCTCGATGAGGAGCCAGCCACCCAGAATAGCTCCGATGACGGTTCTCTCGGTGACCGCTAACTCAGGTATGAAGTAACGTTCAATAGTTCCAGGTAAACGAGAGCCTATAATCGCACCTAGTGCGGCACAAACCGTTAATACATGGCGGTGGCTGCTCTCCAGTGTATCTTGTTCACGCTTTTTTTGTGCTCGGTAAAATGCACAGGCGATACTTATAGCTAGGGTCTCGACAGCGGCGTGCAACCAAGTCCAATGCGATGTTGCTTTGTAGAACTCCCCTAAATCAATCATCTGCGTCCTGTGCGACAGGTAAAATATTGAAATATTGCAAACACGCTTCATAAGCTAGATCTCGGACAAATCTCGTTGAATCATTCTTATCTCTAAGTTCAGTTTCATCTCCGTTAAGTTGAATGCCACTATCCACCCGGACCAGCTCCCGTGTAACGCCCGTTCCCTCGCAGCCTATGCAGCTAAGGATAAAACTGCCTTCTTTCGACTCGTTCTCCTCATATCCTACCTGGCAACCCTCATGAGTACTAAATACGTAACCGCTAACTGCGGTCGAATCTTTCTCATAGACCCTGCACTTGTCTGTCCTAGTAGCGCAATACTCGGTAGTTCCATTAGAGAATAACCAGGTATTAGAATCCCAGAGCCCTGAGCCGAGATACACGTCATTATTTATTGCCACCGGGAATTCCCCACAATTTACATTCCAAGCGCTCAAACTGAGAAGCGTGAAAGTCGCTAAAGCGGCAAAAGTCCCTTGCCTATTGACATGCATGCTTTGCCCTCTCTTCAACTTGTGATTTGAACATTTTGTGATAATATATGGAAATCGTAAGATAATTCTAGGAACAAATATGTACTCGAAGCTCAGATTCCTCTTCAGCGTTCTGATTTTGATGTTCTTGTACAAACCTAGAGATTTATTTGCTCTCAACTATGGCGTAGACCCTGCTAAACCAATTTCGATAGGTGCACATCTAGGCCTTCTGAGCCAGGGGGTCCATCTTGGCTATGCTTTATGGGAAGGTGTTGGAATTGAGTTGGGACAGCACCAATACTCGACGTATAGCTCCCGCAGTACAAATCGAGGGGAACGAAACTATTACATCGTCTTGCAATATTACTTAGGCAAAATTTTCCATTACAAGGCTGGGTTACAAGCAAAAACCATAGATGTCGACTGTAATAATTATTGGAGTAGTTGCAGGCAGACATTTAACGCTCTTACATACGGGCTAAGACTTGCTATGGGCATACACTTTCGTTTTAGCTTTGGGCTGGGAATAGGGGGCGAAATCATTTCTTTCTATCAGCCACTTACAGCGAGCGTTACCGAAGAAAAAAGAGGAATCGGACCGGCAACAGGAAGTCAAAGAAATAGAGTCGAAGCCCAAATTATGCAGGGAAATTTTGGACTTTTGCCCTTCTACATAGACTACGCATTTTAACATCCCGACTAGATTCTTTAGAGACTGAGCGCCTACCTCTATGCCCTTCAAACCTAGAGTTCATGGGCTTGACTCCTATGGGCAAAGTAAATACCATCCGCTCGAAATCTACTGCCAGTGAGAAGCTCGTAATCAACGGCTTCAACTCATGGTCACCAAATTAAGGAAGAAAATCAGCATGCTTAGGAACATACTCATGTCATGGACGCTTGCGGGGTTTAGTCTGGGGCTTGCAGCGAGTCAAGCACAGGCGTCGGCCTGCTCGCAGCTGGGTCACTGGTACTGGCCGCCTGAACCCGATGCCATTAGCTTCGGGGCCTCGATCGGCAATCACGAAGGAGTGAAGGTCTCGTATTACACCGATCTAAAAGACGTCTCAAATGTCATAGAGGTCGTTCGCAGCGGTTTTTCATCCACTAAGACCTATCAGTATCGCTCCAAGTCTTCGTCTATCAAAATCAGCACAGTTGGATCTTTCGAAGAATCTATCGAGCTGAGCGCAAATGATTCTCGTTACTTGGAAACACTGAGTAGAATGCGCGATTTGGTCGGCTACGTTGGTGCTCCGGAAGCCTACCTACGCCCAGACGGAGGTCCCGCAAGCTTGAATGTCGGGGCGATTTATATAGTAAAATTTTTAGATCAGCTGATAGCTGCTCAGCTTCAGGGTCCGACCCCAGCCAACTGTGTTCTCTATAAGGACGCCGCAGATCTGACAAAATCTAATGCTTGTGAGCTTACAGGTGGGGCTCTTTTCACCCTTGGACCATGGCGGTCTCAAGTCAAAGCCGTGTGGGTTCGCTCTTCTCATCGCTTGACTCTCGTCAAAGACGATCGCTTCGACAAGGCTGCCGGTTTCGCAAGCTATTATGGGTACGATGCGCAGGGCCAGGAAGTGGACGGCGGACGCTTATTCTTCATCTCAGAAGCAGCCGGGCTCGAGGCTACAACAGCTCTTTGTGCCACAACCCAACCTTAATCACCCAAAGACGACGGGCGGAGACTGAGTCTCTGCCCCGCTTTATCACCCTGACTGTTGTGGTCGATCAAGCCCAGTAGAGTATTAAGCAGCTGCAGATTGAACACGCTGTGAGCCGGCAGATCTGCTAGCGACTGTTCTTCAAAGTTGAGAGGGCAGGCATCGCGATATTTGCGACTATCTTCTTTGATCTCCAGAGGAAAACCGTGGGTCCGGCACACGACCGGTCTAGCTTCATAGATAATGCAGGCGCCTTGAGCATCGAGAAAACTGCAGCGTTGGCCGCCGAAGGGTTTGCTGACTTCATTCTCTGCGGCAGCCTTAGCTTTAGCTGGATTTTCAGCTAGAAAGCTCTGAATATGCTCGGCTTCGACCGGAAATATCGTAAGGTCCGGCTTACAGCAGCTGTGACAGCCGAGACCACATCGTAGAGAGGAGCCGTGCAAGGCACTGAGCTCAGCTCCTTTCTCGTCGATCTTTTTTAGAAGCTCGCGGTATTTTGGATCGCTCACTCGTTCCCCTTCGGCTTCCGTCGCATCACCGCTACAAACATCGTGTCAGCGTCCTCCATAGGACAACCGAGAAGTTGCTGATCCACCAATTCAAATTCACTATGGCCAGCGAGAAAGGCGGTCACACGTTCTTCATTTTCAACTCGCAGCCAGCTGCAGGTAGCATAAACGAGGCTACCCCCTTCGCGCACTGCAGCCGATACCGTTTTGAGAATCTTATCTTGAATCGCTGTGAGTTCCTGAAGGGAGGTCTCGGAAACTCTCAATTTCGCATCTGGATTCCGCCGCCAAGTCCCGGCTCCTGAGCAGGGTGCATCGATCAGAACGGCATCAAAACCCTTGCGCTTCTCAAGCTCTTTGCCGAGTGCCGGTAGTCCTTCGCCATCCCAAGTCCAGTAGCGAATATTGGCAAGCTGGGCACGACCGGCTCTCTCCCGGAGATCGGTTAGCTTATAGGACCGCACATCTGAAGCGTACACGGCTCCACTGTTTTCCAAACGACTGGCTAATTGCACGCTTTTCCCGCCGCCGCCGGCGCAGCAGTCCCAGACCCGCGAACCGCGCTCAAGGGGAACAGCCTCGCCTATGCGCTGCGAAGCGCGGTCTTGTATTTCGATGAAACCTTTTTGATAGGACTGAAGTTTATAGACCCCCAACTCACCCTCTACGGCCAAAGCTAGGCCGTCGGACTTCGCCGTGAAACCTTCAGCTGCCAGTTCGGCCATTACTTCTTCGCGCATGCCTTCGCTCTTAAGACGCAACCACAGCGGAGGCCGTAGCTTTTGCTTTTCAAGAAATGACTGCGCTACCTCCGGCAGCCATTCGCTACGCTCGTGGAGATGAGCGAAGAAAAAGGGCGGTATACCTTCCCAAATTAAAAGGAGAGAAAGAGGAATATCCTTTTCACTTTTCTTCTGGATCAGCTCTTCCCAGACTTTGAGGAGTCCTGCCTCATGTATCGAAGGATGGGAAACTGCAGAGTGATCCAAGCGCAAACCAAGCCAGAGGAAGAGGCGATCGCCGGGCATAGCTGTGATCAGAGGCCACCAGCTGCTCGGCTCGAATCTATGATCGTGCAACTGTAGCCAGCGCGCATCCTGCCAGCTCTTCTCGACTCCAATGCGCCACTGCTTTTCAGCTGCTGCGGCCCAGACTCCGAGGCGAAGTACCGCAAAGAGAGCGTCGCTGTACCACTTCCGATCTTTCTGCCCGAAGCGTTTTTCACTGCGGAAACGCTGGGCCAGCCAGCGATCGAGCTGAGGCAGGCTAGGCAGCGAACGCAGATCATCCCAAAGCTTGAGGAGATGGGGGGTGCGCGGCGAGTGGAGGAACTCGCGCAGTCGGCCCGGCAGCGGACGAGTATCTATAGCTGTTTTCCACGAGGGCCCAAAGCTTGCTTCATTTGCGATGTCCATTTTATCTCCGGCCCGAAAGTTGTTCGATTTAGTTGTAGAGGCTGGGGCTGCTGGGCCGCCGTGCCGATCGCGGTGGCTGACGAGTTTTGCGATGGGCAACCAGCAAAAGACTGCGGGGCGTTTCGCCATTGTTGGCGAATCTACCCGTCGTGAGATCGACTTGACCTAAATGCTCCCCAGCCTGCAGCTCGCGTCCGTTGCAAAACAGACCGCTGCTAGCAGGCAGAGCCGCTTCAATCTGCCAATCTCCAAAGTCAAGATTCAGTTCCGATTGCGGAGCGCAAACCAGCGAGAAAATAGCGGCTTCCGGTGCGGCGAAGAGCAGTCCATCGATGAGAGCTGCCGTCGGCTTAAGAAAGACCTCTTCTCGCTTTCTAAAAATGCGAATGGACGGCATGGCCACACCAGCAAGAGCTTCAGGCTTGATAATCTCCAGCTCGAGTGCCTCGATGCGAGCATGAGGTTTATCGATAGGTGCTGGCGCTAAGACATAACTTGCCAGAGCTTCGGCAGCAGATTCCAGCAGTCGAAAGCGGGCATGCGTGAGAATAAAACTTAGTTCACGTGCGAGAGCCGCATAGTCGACCGATTTTTGCAGGCGTCCGCTGAGAGCGGCTGGACGCGTATCGAGATGAAGGACGAGGTTGAGCCGCAGCAGCTGAGGGCTGATCTCTTCTTCTGGATGAATACCGATCATGCAACGCACCTGCAGCTCCTGCAGGCGAATTTCATCCAAAATGCGCTCACCATCGGGAAATCTTGTCGGCATTGCTGGTCTCCTTGCGCTCCGGTTTTAATATGAGAAGGAGCGAATGGCAATGAATCCTTCGACCTGCTGTTTCGCTTTTCATGGCGAGATGCCTATGGTAGCGTCGCCGGCCTGTCTTAAGCTTCCCTTTGGAGGTGCCGCAATGGAAAAAGCTTCCGACCACGGCCTTAAACTATTAGGTCATAATGACGCTATCTTTGCCGGTCAGCAGTATCCGAAGCCCTTCAGCTTCAATCACGAGGTGGCTGCCGTCTTTGATGATATGGTGCAGCGCTCTATACCCCTCTACTGTGACGTGACCCGCTATGCGGCTGATCTCAGCCGACATTTCTATCAGGAAGGCACAGCCATTGTCGACATTGGCTGCTCAACGGGCACCACAACCCACCATATGGGTTGGCAGCTTGACGCTCCGGCCCGGTTTATCGGCATCGATAAGTCAGCTGCCATGATCGCAAGGGCCCGTGAGAAGCTGGCAGACTTTCCCCAGCGCCACAGTCTAGATCTGGTCTGCGATGACATTATGGCGGTAGAGCTGCCGCCGTCCTCGGTCGTCATTATCAACTATACGCTCCAGTTCCTCCCCGTAGCCGATAGACGCCTGCTTTTGCAGCGAATCTACCAGGCCTTGCTACCTAACGGAGTGCTTTTGATCAGCGAGAAAGTCCGTTCCTCGACTCCGGTGCTCCAGGAAATGACCACGCTTATCTACGAGCGCTTCAAGGAAGCTCAAGGCTACAGCCGCACAGAAATCGAAAGAAAAAAAGAAGCGCTCGATCAGGTCTTGATTCCCTTTAGCGAAGACGAGCACAGAAAGCATCTCAAGGCCGTGGGATTCGAGAGCGTCGAGTCGTTGATCAAGTGGAACAACTTTCTCACTCTGATAGCTTTGAAGGTTTACCCGTGAGCGATAATTGGTTGGATCTACTAGGGCCCAAAGCGCGACGCGAAGAGCTCGCGAGCCTGACTGCGGAGCGTGAAGGAGCCCTTGCCGAAGCGCGTTGGGCCCCGCTGCGTGAACTCCTGGCGAGACTATCCGATATCAAAGCGAGTTCTGTCGATATCGACCGGGCTTCCATCTCAATTGGGCAACCTATTGATCTCAATGAAGAGCAAAGCCAGCGGCTAAGAGCTGCTCTAGAAGAGCTGCGGCCTTGGAAAAAAGGCCCTTTTTCCCTATTTGGGATCGATATAGATGCCGAGTGGCGCTCAGACCTCAAGTGGAATCGTTTAGCGGACGCGGTCGGATCGCTAGAAGGTCAGCTGGTCGCCGACATCGGTTGCCACAACGGCTACTTCATGTATCGCATGCTCGCCCATGGAGCCCGAGCTGTGGTGGGCTTTGAGCCTTACGCCCGCCTTCGCTTTGTCTTCGACCTCTTGCAAGGCTTTCATCGCTTCGAGCCGCTGCACTTTTCACTCTTGGGTGTTGAGCACTTCGATCTCTGCGAAGAGAGTTTCGACACTATATTCTGTCTCGGCATCCTCTATCATCACACCGATCCCGTCGGGCTACTCAGGAAACTGCGGCGGGCCTTGCGCCCGGGAGCTCGGCTCTTTGTTGACTGTCAGGGCATACCAGGGACCGAATCGCTGGCCTTAGTTCCCGAAGGACGCTACGCGGGTGCGAGCGGAATCTGGTTTTTGCCTACTCTCAGCGCGCTCCGGAGCTGGGCTAAGCGCTCGGGATTTTCCCGGATCGAAACTATTTTTTCTGAGCCTTTGAGCGTCGTTGAGCAAAGACCAACGGCGTGGGCTGCGGTCGATAGTCTCGAACACTTCCTCGATCCTACTGACAGCAGTCGGACCATTGAGGGCTATCCTGCCCCCTGGCGCCACTATGTTCTTTTAAAAGCCTAAATCTCCGTCTGCGCCCTGACTTCCCCTTCTGAGGAAGGGAACTGATTAAACAGAGCGATGCAGGCGAGCTTTATGCCGATGCCTCGATATAGCGAGTTCGAGCAATTCGGCTATGAGCTGAGTCGGCTTGTAGCCGCTGTTCTCCCACAGTTGAGGATACTGCGAGATCGAGGTAAAGCCCGGTAGCGTATTGGCTTCGTTGAAATAGAATTTTTGATCTTTCCGCGTGAGAAAGAGATCGATACGAGCCATTCCATAAAGATTGAGGGCACGAAAAATGCGTCGGGCCAAATCTTTCCCCTGCTCAGCGAGTCCTTCGTCGAGATCGGCTGGGACCTTGACTTCGGCCTTGCTGTAATTGGAATACTTTTCCTCATAAGAATAGAACCCGCTTGGAACGCCTATTTCCCCAGGCTTACTGATCTTGGGGTCATAGCCGCCTAGACATGCGTATTCAATCTCTCGTACATCGAAACCGGTCTCGACCAAAACTCTTTCGTCAAAGCTTAGTGCATACGCGATGGCGTCGAGTAGAACAGCCTTGTCGTTGACTTTACGAATACCGACCGACGAACCGAGACTGGCAGGCTTAACGAAGAGAGGGAAGACAAGTTCCCGGCTGATTTCTTGAGTGATAGCTTCCCGATGTTTAGACCAATCCTCAGCGCGGAAAGCTACGTAGGGAACTATCCCTACGCCGGCAGCTGCGACCAGTTGCTTGGCAACGACCTTATCCATCGCCACGGCGGAGCCTAAAGTTCCCGGGCCCACATAGGCTATGCCTTGCATATCGAGAAAGCCTTGCGCACTCCCGTCTTCGCCATAAGTGCCGTGCAGTATATTGAACACTACCAGCTCGTCCTTGCGTCCGCCGCTCTCGAAAATGTGCTGCAAGAGTTTGCGGCTGGCTTCATCGGCATCATCCGGACTGCCAACGGGCATCATATCCGGCTTGCTCTCTTCGAGCTTTTGCCGGTTTTGAGGGATCCACTGCCCACTCTTATCGATAGCTATGGCATAGACATCAAAGAGACTGCGGTCGATGTGACGAAAGATATAGGACGCGCTTCGGCAGGAAATTTCATGTTCGGTAGAACGTCCTCCATAGAGAACCACAGCCTTCATCTTACTCATACTACCCCTCTTATGTGCGCTCAAACCTCATCCTAACAGAGAAACGAGAGAGGTTAAAAGCGAAAGCCTTAAGCTTCTGTGTAAGATCACAGAGCCTAGGCTGGGTCCTTATGGCTGATTGGGTTTTTACCTAATCGAAAGGTCGAAACTTGGCTCGCTCATCTGCTCGCCGTTGATCGTATTGCCCCATTCTACTTTGACAGTAACAACAATGCTTTTCGCTTGAT
>JBGSTX010000073.1:0-20344 GCA_041736305.1 Oligoflexus sp.
TGCCAGATTTAACATTACCCACAGCGAGATCAACGTCACCGCTGATAAAATGCCTTGCGCCGGTCGCATCCCAGAATTCCGAGTTGGTCGGGCTCGCGATGCGCGTGTGAAAGTTAGCTGCGGTGAGTCCCGTCGCGGTACCCGCGATGCTGAGGTCCATCGCTTTATAAGTGATAGTCGTAACGCAATCAGTCGAACCACCTGCTGAACAATTAGCCAGGGTTCCTGTTGCGCCGTTAACTGTATCAATCGCGCGAACATTAGCTGCACTCGGAAAGTCCGGACTGTAGGATGGACTTAAGGTTGCACCCTGGTCACCATAAGTTCCACTCCCGATTAGAACGTTAGATGCCAAAGGCAAAGTTAGCGTCCCGGTTGAGCCTGAGCCTCCGGCACCATAGGATGTTCCTGTTAAAACTTTAGCTACAGGTGGCAGAGTCAAGGTACCGTTAACTCCGGCCACGGTTTGACTAACTAGAATCTTGCTAGCCAAGCCTGTTGTCAACGCAGCCGCATAAGTTGGACCGACGACAACGCAGCCTGTGGCACCATCGGCCCCGCAGTTGGTGTGAGTTTCAGAAGTTGCCGAACCTGAGATACCATGAATCACAACACCGCTGACAATATTCGTAGCAGAAAGATCCGCGTCACCTGTTACTTGATGCCGGGCACCTGTTGAGTCCCAGAATTCAAAATTGGCAGCGGTTTTGAGGCTTGTATTGAAGTTAGTGGCATTTAGTCCTGTCGAGCTGTTGGAGCCGAGGGCGCTTAGATCGATCGATTTATAGGCGGTGGTGGTGACGCAACCAGTAGTGCCAGACGCCGAGCAATCCTGGAGAGTCCCTGCAATTCCTGCGAGCGTTAGAGACGTGCGAATCGCAGCCTTTCCGTTATCGATGTCATCGTAGCTGATAGCTCTGAGGGGTTGAGTTGTAGCAGCATAGGTGCCAACGAAGCAATTCGAGCTATTGGCTGTACATTGTGTGCCCGCGTAGAAGGTGCCAGTGGCGACGCAGTTTTGAGAGCCGTTGGAACTGCAGTTGGGAGTACCCGAAGCACTTCCGGTGATCCCAAAAACCGAAACGCCAGTTTTGATATTGGCAACAGAAAGATTGCTGTCGCCGCTTACGCTGTGACGGGTTCCCGACGCATCCCAGAATTCGAAGTTGGTTCCGGAGCTAATTGCTGTATTGAAATTAGAAGCTGTGAGACCTGTCTCGCTTCCAGAGCCAGTAAGATTCATGGACTTATAGGTGGAGCTTGTTACGCAGCCGCTCTGATTAGCACCAGTACAGTTATTAAGAGTTCCTGTGGAACCATTTACCGTATCGCTAGAGTGCACATTGGCTAACGCAGGAAAATCGGGAGAATAGGTCGGCGTAATCTGGGCAGCAGAATCTCCGTAGACCGAAGAACCAACTAGCACACTAGAGGCTGCAGGCAAGGTCAGCGTCCCGCTCAGAGCATTACCACCGGCTCCGTAGAGGGTACCCGTGAGAACCTTGCTCACAGTAGGCAGAGTCAGCGATCCGCTGATTCCGGCAATGCTTGAGCCCGAAAGTATTACGGAGGCCGTGACTCCGGACATCTTCGCCGCTTTGAAAGCTCCCGTGGTGATACACCCCGTCTGCCCATCGCTGCTACAGTCACTGTAGAGAGGTTCCGCTACGGCAGCGGTCGCGTTACAGATCCGGGTACCTTCGAGCAGGTCACCATTAGCATTGTAATATTTTTGCCCTACGCAGACTTCGCTGGCTGGCAAAGTCATAAGAGGAAAATCACTGCTGCTTCCCGCATAAGCTAAGGCGAAGGAGCGTTCAACTCCGTCCTGGGCGAGAAAGATCGCACCGCTGCCCCGGCGAGGTGCCTCGTCGATGACTACCGTTAGAGCGGTATCACTCTGGATTTCAAGCTGACTAAGAGGCCGGCCTAGATAGGCTAGCTTGATGCCCGGTCGGAAATTGCTGCCCGTAATGCTTACCTTCTGGCCTTTGTAAGCGATCAGGGGACTGATTCCCGCGATAGTCATCGACGGAAGTTCAAGCTGGGCACTCTTGCTCAGAATCTTGGTTTCCTGGGACGCTACCTTGATCTCCTCTTTCAATTCCACTTTAAGGCGAACGGCCTGATAGTTGCCAAAACCAAGCATCTTGAAGGTGGCCAGTGATTCGGCGACCTTGAAGTTGGCTGGCGGTATAGCACCAATTAAAGTCTTACCATCGGCGTCAGTGATTTGATAAATGACGGCAAGAAAAGAACCGTCCAAAGCCAGTGAGCTGGACTCGGAGAGAGGTATGGAAATTTCGAGCCGACCGATCTGCGTGAAGTCGACGGCGGCGTTGGCTGAAACATTGATCGAGGGTCCTGCTTGAGTCAGAGAAGTCTCGCCGATATTGAGCGCTGCAGCTGTCGCCGCATCCGTAATCGGTACGCCTTCCTCGATCTGTAGTTTGCCGCTCAGATCGGAGAACTGTGCTGGTATGGATATCTTAGCTGCTGCAGATTGATCATTCCTATCTGAGGAAAGGAGCAGCATAGGCTCTAGGGGTGTGCGGTAGTTAGCCGAGCCTGGCTTCTTCTGACAAGACAAAGCTATGAGACTAAGGAGGGCCAGAGAGAGGAGCTTCTTTGCAAAAGCTAGGTCCCTTCGGTCTTGCATTTTTAGCATCGGCAGCCTCCGTAATCTTTTGCGAGCTTTTCCAGTAAGGAAGGGGGCTCGAACTAATCGTTGAGATGTTTACGGAGCTATCTGCCTAATTCTTAAATGCCGCATTTTTTCTGGTATAAGCCAAAGACTTGGCAGATAAAACGGCGATACTTTCGATGAGGAATACTGGCTGTTTCCAGATGTGAGGGATAGCTTTTAGCGGATTATGCCGCCCAAGGCCGATCTCCGGTGAGTTTCCCCCCCCCACCGCAATCAAAAGTCTGATCTTTTGCGTGGACTAGGCGATAAACATTGACAAAAGCATCGATTTAAAGAAAATGGTGATGCTGTCACGAAATTAGATGTAATTTGGTGGAGAAGTCCCGAATGTACAAAAGGTATCTTCAGCTGCCTGATATTATAAGAAAAAAGAGCGTTTTTCTCTTGGGTCCTAGACAGACTGGAAAGAGTACATTGTTACGCACTCAGTTTCCATCAGCACGCTACGTCGACTTACTAGAAGCCGATACTTTTCGTGAGCTGAGTGCGCATCCTGAAACACTGCGTCAAAGGCTGCAGCCTCATGAGACAATCGTCATCATTGATGAGATCCAAAAACTCCCTAGTTTACTGGATGAAGTCCAGCTCCTGATTGATCGCAATAAAAGTCTTCGATTTGTCCTCACTGGCAGCAATGCACGTAAACTAAAAAGAGGCGCGGCAAATCTCTTAGGAGGTCGAGCTTACTTCATGAACTTCCATCCTCTTGTAAGTATTGAATTGGGAGGAGGGGCGCAGCGAATTCTGGATCGCTGCAACTACGGCAGTCTCCCGGGTATCATCGATGCGCAAAGACCTAAGACTGATCTAGATGCCTACGTTGGCATTTATCTGAAAGAAGAGATTCAGGCTGAAGCACTGACTCGATCAATTGAAAATTTTGCGCGTGTTCTAAATTTTTCAGCACAACTTAATGCGGAGCAGATCAATTACACGAAAGTTGGAAATGATGCAGGAGTCCCACCCAGAACCGTACGCGATTATTTTCAGATATTTTCGGACACTCTGATTGCTCATATATTGCCTCCTTTTCAGAAGACGAGTAAACGCAAACCCGTTGCCACCGAGAAGTTCTATTTTTTCGATCTAGGTGTTGCGCGAAGCTTGGCCCGAGCAGGTGAAATTTCTCTGGAAACCTCAGCTTTTGGCAAAGCGCTGGAGCATCTTGTCCTGCTCGAGATTCTTGCTTACAAGGACTACAATTGGAAGAATATCGAGGTAAATTACTGGCGAAGTCAATCCAAAATGGAAGTGGATTTTGTTTTGAATGGGGCGATTGCGATAGAAGTTAAGGCGAGCGCTCGAGTCTCGCGTCAGGACCTTAAAGGTCTCAAAGCGTTGGAAGAAGATATTCCTCTCAAACGTAAAATTGTTGTGTGCAGTGAACCGGAAAGAAGGGTCATGGATGATATTGAAATCATTCCCTACCAGGAATTTCTTGACGATCTTTGGCAACACAGAGTCACTGAGTGACACTGCGGAGATATATATTCGTCCTGGGCAGTTCATTTGACCTAGTTATTTTTGGTTGATCAGCCTTCGTTTTCAGATCAATATGCGAAAAATGACTCGACCTTGGTGAGAGCAAGTTCTGCAGCTTTTTGCTATGCCTCCCTACAGTCGCCTTAATGGAGGTTCTTGACTCTATGGATGAGAGCAGAAAGTCTCAGCAGTATTTCAGTCAGTTCGAAAAGTCCATACTGCAGGGCAGCGTACTCGATATTGGGGCAGGCAAAGACCCTGTTGTAGGCCACGCTAAGGTCTTTGACCTAGCCGATGGCGATGCCAATCATATTACGCAGTACGTGAAGCAGCAGTTCGACTGCGTTTACTCATCGCACTGCTTGGAGCATATGCAAGCGCCACGGGAGGCTCTGCAAGAGTGGTGGAAACTGGCAAGGCCTGGTGGTTTTCTGTTTTTCATCGTACCAGATGAAGATCTTTATGAGCAGGGTCTTTTCCCGAGTCGCTTCAATGGTGACCATAAGCATACTTTTACTATATCCAAGAAAAAGAGCTGGTCCCCGGTCTCCTACAATGTCCTAGACCTGGTGCAGACTCTTCCGGACGCTGAAGTAGTAAGCATCAGGTTGAATGACATCAACTACGATCGACGCTTCGATAAGCACGGCACCTTCAAAACCGGCTTTATGACCCGCTTTTTGCTAAGGCAGCTGGAAAGCCTCAAAAAGCGCAGTCTGAACGCATTTCCGCTCTCGTTTGAAGTGGGCCTTAAGAAGAGAGCGCTCATCGATCAGACCCGCGCAGAAGCCATGGCTCAGATCGAAGTCGTTCTCAAAAAGAAAGCGAGTCTAGGCCCGGAGGCCCGAGTCTAAATGTCTCAAGTTTAGCGTGCGATCTGCATAGTTGTGCAGTGAACCGCTCCACCTTTGGAGATGAGGCTGTCCGATTCGATCCAACGAACCTTCAAACCACTGTCCCGATATGCCTTCTGAACCGCCTGATTGTATGCCGCGGTGAAATCAGCATCGATATACGCGCCATTGATACCATCAAGCTCGTTGTAAGGCTTCTTGTACTCGGGAACGAAGGCGGTACCATTGAGAATCAACGAGTTGGTATACGAGCGGAATAAAATAAAACCGTCGCTAGCAAACGAGGGAGCCGGCATGGGAACTCGGACGACTTTGAAGTTGAGGGCTTCGATTTGCTTGATTCGCTCACTTAGGAAGTCTCTCACTTCCTGAACCTTTTTGCGCTCTTCGTCTGTATAAGCCTTCAAAGCCATAACATGGTCGGGAATTTCAGCCACCATGATGCTGCGATCATCGAGAAACTTAGCCCACAAATCAATATGCTGAGTCCCTTCCAAAGGCATTATTGGGAAAATATGCACGGTCTTGCAGCCGAAGAAGTCTTTGTAATAAGCGACAATCTGCTCCTTCGATAAGATGCGGTCTCCCGGGAGTTCGTTCTTGCTATTGGCTCTTAAGACCTTTTCGGTCATCATGCAGTCGCCCTGAGTGTTGTTCATAAAGTTGCCGCCCTCGGTGTAGATCGGCAAGCTTACTCGATCGAGAGACATCATGCGGGCCATCTCCTGGGGTACACTGTCGTCAGCTGGACGATCGGGGTAATAGTTCAAATCCAGCAGAACTTTTTTGCCATCTTGATCGCGCGCTGCGTAGGGACCAAAGTCTCGCGCCCATTCCCGCAGCTCTCCCGCAATTGGTTCGCGGAGGAGCTTGATTTTTTCTGCAGCCTTTCCAGCGGAACTTCGGAGTTGAGCGAGTTCCTCGGCTTCCTGCTTTGACGTGTAATCGTTAGGCACGACGACCCACAGAGTGTCGATAGATTCCTGAAGAAAGGCTAGGGCCATATCCTCACGCTTATGCTCGGAGAACATCGTGTGCGACATGACGATACCTTCAGAAGGTTCGTGCTCAGCGATCACGTTCAACTTCCCTTTATACCGGGCCAGATTCTCTTCGTTAAAGTCTTCAAAGTGACCTTGCGATTAACTTTGGGTCGGCGAAGAGCAGGCCCCAAGGCCTAGCAGATTAAAGAGGCTTAAAGACGATAAGCAAACAAGAGCTGGGGACGCACCCTTCAAATTCCACATCAAAATCAATCTCCACATTTACATTTACGGCAAGGACTAAGAATACCCTGTTTCGCGACAGTTCGGGTCCCATACTCAAGCTCTGTGCCAGCAAATTACTTGAGTAATAATTGATCTTTTTGGGTCTTTACAAGGCTAGCGATGAGTGAAAAGGAAGTGAGTGTCCAAAATTTTAGCACTTTGCCTGAGCCCAAACTATTGAGCCAAGCTGTCGATCCAGACGATATAGATGTTTCGACGTAAAAACCTCGCAAAAATACGCCGAAAGTATAAAGAGTGCCGCCAGCCACCACTTACAGAAAAACCATTTTGTAAAAAATAGAAACCAGGATACAGCTTAAAAATCGGCCGTTTTCCTTGCATGAGCGACATTAGGTGGCAGCCATAATATTCGGGGGCAAAATGAGTATGGAAATTTTATATGAGCCTAAGGGGCGTCGCAGCTTTTTAAAATCAAGCGGGTCTTTGAGCTTAGGCGCTTGGGCCTTAGCGCAAAACTCCCCACTCTCGGCAGAAGCTGGCGAAAATCTGTCTTTTAATTACCCCAGCTCTATCCTCAATGCTCTTAGAGAAGAATTAGATATTCCACTCTATACGCTGCAGGGGAAGCTGCCGACAGATATCGCGGGCCACGCGTTTATCGTATCAGCCTTGCCTCAAGGCGACGGCAGTCCCGTGACAAATGGTGATGGTATGCTTTACCGCTGCGACTTCGGCAGTGGTCCAAGCGGTGTCCAACTGAAGACTCGGATCGCCAAAACCCCTTGTTATTATGCCGACCAAGCAACAAAGGGAACTGCACTTGGGTTTAAGAACTCGGGTATCTTGCGGCGGAGCGATCGCCTTGGAGTTCGTAATCAGGTGAACACAGCTTTCACCTGTATGGGTTCCCGGCTTCTCGTCACTTTCGATGGTGGCCGCCCCTATGAAGTCGATACGGAGACTTTGGAACTCGTGACGCCTGTTGGCAAGACCAGTGAGTGGACTACCGTAGTTTCGCCGCCTGCCAGTAATTTGCTTAAGCTGGTTTTCATGCCGTATCTCTCGGGTGCCCATCCCTTCTACGATGACTATACGGGCGAACTTTTCTTGGCTAACTATCAACCTGCCGTCCCGCTCTTGCCATCGAAGACCTTTCTCCTCCGTTGGGATGGGGAAGGCGAGCTTGAAAAATTTAAGGTTCAGGTCCAGGGCAAGGACGTAAAGATCGCGCAGAGCATGCACCAACTGGCGGCAACTAGAGATCACATCATCCTGGTCGATACAGCGTTTCGCATCGAGTTAGAGCAAATCATCTTTACCGAATCGCTACAGCGAGAGCTCTGGGATACCACCCTCTACCTTATTCGGCGCGCTGACCTCAAAAAGGGTCAAACGACGGTCGAAGCTCGCAAAGTTCTCATTCCCAGGGAAATTGCCCACTTCGTGGCTGACTACGACGACAGCTCTGGGCAGATCATTCTGCACCTCACGCATAGCGCCGCCTGGGCAACCTCAGAGTGGCTGCGGAAAAGCGATAAAGAGGTTCACAGTGGACAGGCCATGCGCAAGGATCTACAGGGGATGCTGGTCATGGCTAGCGATATGACCCCGATGGCTCGCTATGCTCTCGATGCGGCGACCGGAGAAATCAAGGAGGCCACTCTCCTCTATGATGAACAATTAACTTGGTCGGTAAACCTCTACACCCATCAGGGCAGTACAGTCGATCGCTTTGAAAACATGTACTGGACCTCAGTAGGCTTTCACCCCGAGCTCCTGCCCAAGCGCATTTACGATCTCGAAACGTCTTATAAGTACCGCAAAGTACCTACTAAGGACTTACCCTTCGCTGAAGCCAAGCCAGCTAGTCTATTTCGAGTCAATGCTCGCCAACTCGATAAGCAGAATCTGGACGCCTATATCTTCCCCAGAGGTCGCGTGGTCAGTTCTCCGATCTTTGTACCTGCAGCTGGTTCTAAGAGCTCGGACGGCGGTTACGTGGTGGTGAGCGTGGTCTCCGATGACAAGTCACTTGTTCGCTCCTCAGGCGATGAATTATGGATCTTCGATGCTCGGAGCCTGGCCGATGGACCCGTCTGTCGACTGGGACACCCCCTATTGAGCTTTGGCTATAGTCTGCATACCGCTTGGCTGCCAGAGGTCCAGGCCCGCACTGCGGGCTATAAAATTTCTCCGCGCGAGGATTATTCCTTAGCCTTGGCCAGTCAGAGGCGGGATGTGGTCGAGCTGTTTGAGAAGTCAGTGTTTCCCATGTTTGATTGATGCTTCTATCAATTAGTACGAAATTTTCACGAAGGAAGATATATGCCGATATCGAGTCGAGCTTCATTTAAAACTGTTTTGGTCTTATTCACAGCCCTTCTCATGCTGGGGGTGCCTACCTCGCTTATAGCCTGGGCGCACGGAGGACAGAGCAATGCAAGGCTTTCTCCCAGCCCTTATCAGCTATGTCCTAAGCCTCTAGCTAAGCAACCTGCACAAGTCCTTTATAGCTGTGCTGAGCAAGAGTTCTGGCATGGGCTCTCTGATGGTAGCTTCGAAGTTCGGCAGTCGGTCGAGAAGCATCTCACTAGCATCCTGAGTCTCACGGCTGCTGATAAAGATAGAGTCAAGCAAGGTCGCATGGCAGGATTGCGAGCCTATCTACGTCTGGCCTTAGCCTTAGAAAATGGTCGTATTGAGCACGTGCTTCTTGGAGGCATGGAGCGAGATTTTTTAAAAGCAATGGCCAACGATCGGGCAAACACTACATATAAGACGTTCTACGATACAATCATTATCGCCAAATCTGCCATGATGGGCGATTGGACTAAAGCTGTGAAAGTGAGTGGACCAGCTTTTGATGTTTTGGCAGTGGATCCAATTAATATTCTCTCGCTCTCTGGAACGACGATCGGCTTTCCACTCAATACCGGGGTGCCCCAGCGCACGATCGCTATGATGGATGCTTGGGTCTGCCCAGCGGAAGAGAAAGATTTTTGTACGCAAAACACTCAGAAAGCGCCGTTTGCTCGGCCCGGGCTCAGCTTCCATTTCGCAGAAGCTTATGCGCGGGTCGGTGATCGTGCTAAGACCTTGGCCTACCTGCTAGCTGCTCAGGAGGCGCCTGGATTTGAGAAGTGGCAGCATAAGGAGCTGGTTGAGAAGCCTCTGGCTGATTTGGATAGTTATATGGCTTATTGGGCTAATTTTGGGGAGGATGGGAGCGCTTTTGATAAGGTCTATGCTAACCAACCCTTTGGTTGTGTTATGTGTCATGGTCGCTGGTAAATTCAAGGAGCCGCCTCTCACTCTGCGTAATCCGCCGGACTGGCTGCTAATTCATACGTTTCGCTAAATAACTTCTTAGCGAAGCATTTGATTTCGTTGCATTGTAAATATATCGCTAACACATTGACCCCATTGAGTAATTACGAAGCTCTAAATTTTTCTCACAGAATGACGATGAATCAACTAGCGCGGATTTTCGCATATGCCTAGCAGATAGGAAGAATCAAATGGATCGTCGTCTTTTCTTAAAGTTTGGATCTTTAGCCGCCGGTACCTACGCCCTCGCTGCTTGTGCTGAAACTCCAGTAAACGACAGGCGACAATTTGGGCCGGCTTCAGGTGCCAATGTGGAAGGCGAAACACCCGATGATTCCTCGAAAAATCCGGGAGCAACGGCGCTGGCGGGAGAAGTGGTCTATACGCGTGCCGCTCCCGGCCCTTGGGCTGGGAAAGAAGCAGCCCATCTGCCTAAGCTCACTGTCGTTGACAAAAGGCTGCTCCTAAAAACGGAACATGCGATGACTCCCGAACACTTTATCTCGCGTCATCAGCTACGTGATGCCAAAGGCATCATACTCTACGACAGAATTCTAGCCCCTGACGCGGTACCTGAGAGCAAGTTTACCCTCCCCTTACCTGCTGGACAGACGGTTTCAGCAATGTCGCTTTGCAATTTGCATGGTATGTGGAAAGAGGATTTTCCCATCGCTGATCTCAAGGCAGGTTTTCTAGTGAATCCTGTTTATACCCAAGAAAACCCTGGACCTTGGACAGGTAAGGAAGCGGGCCACTTGCCAGCTCTCAAAACAGCGAGAACCCTCGTCAATGGACGCATAAGCCTGGAAGTCGTGACTAGCCATCCCATGACCCCTGAGCATTATATCTACTCCCATCAGGTTAGAAACTTTCAGGGTGAGACTCTCGCTAAGTCTTATCTCTCACCTGAAACTGATAAGACCGCCGTAAGCATCATGGAAATCCCGGCGCCGCAGTCTGGTATTGAACTGCTATCCTGCTGCAATCTCCATGGTATTTGGATGACGTCGGTTGCCTTTGACGCGCTTTCACCAGTTTATACTGCAGCGGCGCCTGGTCCGGTCGGTGCTCCCGCAGCTCACATACCAACTATAGCCCTGACGGATACAAGTGCCGTTGGCGCGCCCAGCCACACGGTTACGGTTACGAATGCGCACGAAATGATTGATGGGACTCACTTCGTTTTTAAGCATCAGGCTCGCACCGCCGGTGGTGATCTCATCGCTGAACGTTTGCTGAATCCTGCCACTGCAACTACTGCAGTTTCGACTTTCGAAGGCCGGCTCTTCCAAGGCGGTGTCGGCAAATTTATGATGTACGCCTACTGCAACCTGCATGGGATTTGGAAAGATGAGTTCAACTTCGAACAAATCAATATCCTTTACACCGATACCCCAGGACTCGCAGGTGGCGCAGCCGCGACTCATAGACCAATCGTAACTGTCGAGGGCGATAAGATTACTGTGAAGACGGAGCACGCGATGACCGTTGAACACTATATTTCCAAGCACCAGATTCGTGCTCTAGATGGTAGCTTAATCGGTGAGAAGAATTTCGCACCTACCGCTGCAGCACCGCTGAGCGTCTATCCAAAAGGCGCCCTAGCAGGTAATTTTATGGCCTATTCCTATTGTAACTTACACGGTATCTGGAAATCGCCTTTTACTGTCTAAAGATTGCGGTTACTTCCTAATCAGGCTCCTCCTTACCGGGTGGAGCCCTTTTCCTCGTTCATTTTTCCTTGCATCCCACTAAGCACTTGCCTAACCTTCGGCCTGAAACCTCTTGGGTCCAGGGAGTGTCCGTGCACGTCAAAATTCTCTCATCTGTGGAAGCTATTGGACGACCGAGCTGGGAAGCGCTCCGAAGCCCCGATTATCCCTTCCATCACTATGCATTCCTGCAGGCACTGGAAAAAACCGGCAGCGTCGGCCCTGAGAGCGGATGGCAGTTGGCCTATCTGGTCCTCGAAGATGCCGAGGGCGTGCGTGCCGTGCATCCGAGCTATGTAAAAGCCCATAGCTACGGCGAATACATCTTTGATTGGGAATGGGCCAGGTTCTACAGCCAAAACCAGAGAGCATACTATCCCAAGCTCTTGAGCGCCACTCCCTTCACTCCGGCTACAGGCACCCGCCTGCTGCTTAGAGCTGATGCGGAAACGTCCGATAAAGAGCTGCTTATTGCCACTGCTCTTCAGACCGCCCGGAACTCAAATATGAGCTCCTATCACGCGCTCTTTCTCGAGGAAGATGAAGCCAAGCTCTATCAAGAACAAGGCTGCATGATCCGCCACTCGCTCCAGTATCACTGGCGAAACGGGGGTTATCGAGATTTTAATGACTATCTCGAAGGCTTCGTCGGCAAGAGACGACGCGATATTGTTCGCGAACGAAAGCGGGCTCAGAGTCAAGGGCTCGATATCAGGCATTTAAGTGGAGCAGAATTGAGCGAAGCGCTAGCCGAGCGGATGGAAGAGCTCTACCTCGCGACGATAGATAAAAAGGAGTCCTTCGCCTACCTCCAGCCCGGATTCTTCAAGGAAATCTTTGCCAGCATGGGCGACAGTGTTCTGCTGGTAGGAGCCTTCGCCGGCGAGACGATGGTAGCGGCGGCGCTCAATTTCTTCCAAGGCGAGAAGCTCTATGGCCGCTACTGGGGGGCGCAGGAGCACTATCCGGACCTACACTTCGAACTCTGCTATTACCAGACTCTGGATTTCGCAATCGCTAGAAAAATCAAAATTTTCGAAGCCGGTGCGCAGGGGGAGCATAAGATTCAGCGTGGCTTCCTGCCGAAGATTATTCTGAGCGCCCACGAGATCTTCGATCCACGCTTCCGGCCTGCGATTGCAGCTTATGTCGAAGCCGAGAAGCAAAAGCTCAGCGAAGCTATCGACTCGCTCGGGGGTCTCAACCCATTTCGCGAGACTCCCGCGCTCAATAATTAGTAGGCGAAAGTATCGTAGGATTCGCGCCGGGGCTGAAAACTCACTTTTTCGCTAATAGGATTAAAGCGCAAGAGCTGCTTAGCCCGTGCCGAAAGCTCCTCAAAAGCACGCTGCGAGATGTCGATCGAAACCTCAGGCCGAAACATCCAGCTGCGACTATAGCCGATGACGACCATCGGTCGCGCCACGTGGCTGCGATTAGGCGTTCCCCTGTGGAGACCTCTGACATCTCGAATCATGACGTCGCCTAGTTCCATGGTGATAGGCTCTAGCCTGGTCTCGCCACTTTCCAGGCGACGCATGGCTTCGGATTTGGGAATCATATGGGTGCCCCGTGCGATCTCAATAGGCCCATTTTCGAGCGTGATGTCGACCAGAGGAAAATTGATGGCTAACTGAAAAGGAGGCGTCTCTTCACCAGTCTCTGGAAAAAGAGGCGGCGCATCTCTATGGGTTTCTTGGTAGTCAGATCCCAATAAGGGAGTGTCCGTCGCTAGCTGGCACATAATAAAATTCTCTCCGACCAGACCCTTGCAAATGGCCAGAATATCGTCGTTTTCAAATACTTCAGGGTCAGCAAAAGGCCGAAGAAAAGGCAGGGTTACATAGTAGCGGCAAGCACCTCGCTTGAGATCACTCCCACCATCCGCAAGGTACTCCTCGAGCAGAGGAGTAAAGGCTTCGTTCCACGCTTCGAGCTTTTGGCGTGGGAAAGCCTGTTTAATCACGCAAAAACCATCCTTCAGTACTTCGCTGGTGTAAAAAGCGATTTGCTCCGCACTCATAAGCTTCGATCCCATGCCAGCCCCATTCAATTTGGTCGGTTAAATCGGGTTTTTACCCACAAAATCATATTTATCCGGAAGACCGCTACAAGTAAATA
This sequence comes from Oligoflexus sp., assembly GCA_041736305.1. Lineage (GTDB taxonomy): Bacteria > Bdellovibrionota_B > Oligoflexia > Oligoflexales > Oligoflexaceae > Oligoflexus. The sequence continues at coordinate 13,433 of JBGSTX010000073.1, forward strand.
AGCTTAACAGCGTCAAGATATTCGTGAATTTATAGAGATAACTGAGTCGAAGCCGCGGATGCCGCACAGAGCCTTGAGTTGATTGATTCTGCCGTAGGTCGTGCTATGATCCCTGCCTCCAGGACTTCAAGAAGGAAAATAGGCGCGATGAGTAACTCGGTCGAAAACAGTCAAAGCAAAGCTTCGCTCATCAGCTTTCTAGCCATACTGCTGGGCTTTATATATTTCAGCTACAAGCTGCTACAACCCTACCTTCTATCGCTCGTCATGGGTGGGATCTTAGCGCTCCTTGCTTGGCCGCTTCGTCGACGTATGATTCGTAGAGGTACCGGACGTCGCTTAGCTTCAGGTCTTATCACAACAGGGGTTGTGCTTCTCGTCGTCACACCGCTCTTAACTTTCGCTACTTTAGCTATAAATCAAGGTGTAGCTGCTGCTAAAGGTTTGTCAGGTTCCGAAGAGCTATCGATTGACGGCCTTAAAAATGCACTGACCCAGTGGGAGCCGCTGGCGAGGTTTGTCAATGCCTCGCAGATAGATCTCTATCTAAACCGAGCTCTGCAAGCAGTAGGTAGAAGTGCGAGTGAGCTGATCCTCAGTTTAGCCAAAAGCATTCCGGAAGCCAGTTTACAGATCGTTCTGGTCTGTCTGACCTGTTATTTCATGCTGGTCGACGGTCCCGCTTTCCTCAAGTGGACCTACGCAAGGATACCGCTCGCTTCGGATGTTAGAATGAAGCTAACTTCGGCCTTTAAAGATACGGCGATAGCAGTCGTCTGGGCGTCGATGGCCGCGTCCTTAGCCCAGGCCTTTATCATGCTCGTGTCGTTTCTTATCTTAGGTGTGCCCGCTGCTTTCCTAGCTGGAGGGCTTACCTTTATCTTCGCCTTTATTCCCTTCGCGGGAAGCGTTCCCGTTTGGCTTGGAGGGGCCATCTACCTCTTCGCGCAAGGGAGTACAGCTAAAGCCGTGCTGATGATAGTCTTCGGCCTGCTTACCACCCTCGTCGATAATTTTATCCGACCTTGGATCCTCGAAGGACGCAACGAGATGCATCCCTTCGTAGCGCTACTGGCCATTTTCGGGGGTATAGAGATGTTCGGACTATTCGGGGTTTTTCTAGGACCTATACTTGCCGCGATCGTCATCACGCTCTTGCAGATCTGGCCCGTGATCGGTCATCGCTATGGGATGGAATTCAATGGTCCTTCTGGAGACAGTTAAGCTGGGCTTCAGCTTGGGTACACTTCTCAAGCTCGACTTTGAGAAGCCTTGGAGAAAACTTCCAGCTCATAAAAGTCTGTTCACGAGACCTTGCAGGAGCGTCTCGTAAATGTTTCGCTCTGAAGGTAATTACAGTCGGTCCCGCCTGATCTCACTTGCCGTGACACTTTTTATATTTTTGCTGCGATCCGCAGGGACAAGGGTCATTGCGTCCGACTTTGGTACCCGTTCGTACGAAAGTTTGGGGAGCTGCCCCATGTCCATGGGAGCAATTCGGTCCATGTACGTGGCCATCAGTCATTTCGACTTCTTTAGTCTCTGTAGTCATATCAATCCTCTTCTTGAGTAGCTGCCGACTTACTTCAGCCGTTTGTACACAGAACCCCCGAAAACCTGCAAGCGTCTTTCAAGCTCTTTTAGGATGAACTGCCAGAACCTCAATCGGGATATTCGCTTCTAGTCCATGCCCGGGCACTGCCCATCGCGGCGGAAAGTCGTATGATTGTGGATATTGTAATCATAAACGCGAACTTCCTGCGTCACGTATTTAGGATGTGGAACCCAGCAGTAAGCATTTTCGCCGTTCGAAAAGAATATCCCCCCGTCACCTAGAACTGCAAAAAAACCCAGTTCGATTCGGTAGCGACAGCCACCATGGAAGGCAAACCAACTCGTCTTGAGAATGTCCATATCATAGCGCCGGACAGTATCGGCTATGAGGCTAGGAGCCGGCACATGGCAGTAAGCATTATCACCATTTGACCAGTACACCGCGGGTTCATCTCTTATCCTAAAGAAACCCAGTTCAATCTTTTCAAAATACTTCAAGACTTCGCTCCGTTCAGCCTGTAGCGATTGACGTCGGTCGTCCAGTTCTTGCCTGCACTTTTCGATAGCAGCGAGATCAACAACGGCCGGAAACAGATCAATAGCAACCGTTCCTACTACTATAGGACGCTGAGGAGCGATGGTGCTTAGACAGACCGGTGGTCGAGGTATAAGACCGAGGATAATTTCGAACATTTTATCTTCTTGGCTCTGCACTATTGTGATCTGTTCGGGACTCTCATCCATGCAAGATCTTGGCAGAAATGCTCCAAGATTCAAATACTGACAGACTGCTCTGGGGCTACAATCAATCTGACTGCAGTCAATGCGATTTAGCAGTTGTTCTAGATTATTGCGATAGTAGTGGGGTCCAGCTTTGGCAAGGTTTGCGGCCGCTCCATTTAGCCATGCAACCTGCACTGGGTTCAGTGCCATTGCCGTGTCTAACCAAAGGCCTGTGACCAGAAGCAGAAGATGCATGAGTCTTGGCATAAAATTCCTACTCCAAAAAATTATATATGATATTTACTGCATTCCACCGCAGGTACCATCTCTGCGGAAAGTTGTATGGCCGTGCATATCAAAATCGTAAATATGCACCGGACGCGTCACGAATCTGGGTTCAGGCACATAAGATCGGGAATGAGCCCGCTACGCCAGTCACCGGTACCCCCGCAACGAGATTCGGCTTCTGCGAGAGAACTGAGCAGCAAACTGAAAAACACCGCTAAGCGCAAAAGAATCATAGAAAAGGCTCCACTGCCTGATAGTTTTTATTGATCACTAAGGCGGTCCTATAACACGTATGAATAAGTCATTACAAGCGAGGAAACTGTCTCATGCCGCTGCTCTGTCTGCCCGAGGTGGAGTGAAAATCACGGGGGTCAGGTGCCGTAAAGTTGGCCAAGAGGTTCAATTGTCATTCTGGAGACAATTAAGCTGGGCTTCAGCTTGGGCACACCTCTCAAGCTCGACTGTGAGAAGCCTTGGAGAAAACTTCCAGCTCATTAAAGTCTGTTCACGGGACATTGCAGGAGCGTCTCGTAAATGTTTCGCTCCGAAGGTAATTTCAGTCGGTCGCGCCTGATCTCACTTGCCTTGACACTCTTTATATTTTTGCTGCGATTCGCAGGGACAAGGTTCATACACAGAACCCCCGAAAACCTGCAAGCGTCCTTCGAGCTCTTTTAGGCCTGATTCCTGCTTAGCTCAGGTGGGTTTCGAACAAGCGTCTCTTTCCTAAAGGAGTACATGATGTTAGCTATGACATATCGAGGGCCTTACAGGGTGAGGGCTGAGCAGAAAGCGGAGCCGAAACTCGAGCATCCAAACGATGCTCTTGTTAGAGTGACGCGTTCCGCTATTTGCGGGTCTGATCTTCACCTTTACCATGGTCTCGTACCGGATACTCGGGTGGGAACGACCTTTGGTCATGAGTTTACTGGGGTTGTAGAAGAGGTCGGTTCTTCAGTCGAAAATCTCAAAGTTGGCGATAGGGTTTTGGTACCTTTCAACATCGCCTGCGGTTCTTGTGTCTTCTGCAAGAAAGAACTCTATGGCAACTGCCATGATTCAAATCCTGAAGCTACAGCCATCGGCGGGATCTTCGGCTATTCCCATACCGCGGGAGGCTACGATGGTGGCCAGGCTGAATATGTGCGTGTACCCTACGCCGATATTAGCCCTATGAAGATACCCGACGATATTGACGTCGACGATGCTCTCATGCTCACCGATGCTCTGCCTACCGGCTATCAAGCTGCTGAAATGGGAGATATTAAACGCGGTGATACTGTGGTGGTCTTCGGGGCTGGACCGGTTGGGATTTTCGCAGCTCGCAGCGCCTGGCTTTTGGGAGCTGGCCGGGTCATTGTCGTCGATCACGTCGATTATCGACTTCAGTTTGTCAAAGACTATGCGCCAGCGGAAATTATCAATTTCAAGGAAATTGATGATCCGGTGGTGCATCTGAAGAAAATAACGGATTGGATTGGCCCTGACGTTTGTATCGATGCGGTAGGGGCTGAGGCTAGCGGCAGCGCTCTGCAAAGACTTACAGGCATTACGCTACCGCTGCAGGGTGGAGCTGCTACGGCTCTCTTTTGGGCCATTAATTCGGTACGCAAGGGGGGAAATGTCTCTATCGTCGGGGTGTACGGACCTACCTTTAACCTCGTGCCGATCGGCAATGCGATAAATAAAGGGCTGACGCTGCGCATGAATCAGGCCAGCGTCAAACGTCACCTCCCGCATCTTATCGAGCACATTAGGGCTGGGCATATCGATCCCAAAGCGATTATCACCCACCGGGTGCCGCTAGGCGAGGTGGCGGAAGCCTACCATATGTTCTCGAGCAAGCTCGATCATTGTATTAAGACAGTTTTGATCCCACCCACGGCGATGTGAAAGGATTTCTCTATGGAACAGTCTATAAGACAAACATCCGTAAAAGGCTGGGGCGTTGACCTCGATGCTGCACAGAGACCAGCAGTCCCGATGGAACACACGCCGCCTGGTGGTACAGGAGCTCACTGGGAGCAGCCAGAGCCGCAGTTTTCCGGCATCCGCGTCTTCCAGTCGATAGAACGGCCGGCGATGACTCACGTCTACGGGACTTCTGCGCCCCCGCGTGGAATCAGCGGCAGGATGCGCGCTTATGCTTATGAGTTCGGGGAGGCTCGTCTGGCTCGCTGGATGACCTTGCTCGCTGCTGATCGGGTGGATGTAATCGAAGGGCTCGTCGACGATTTGCAGCGCGGTAAGATCCCAAATATTTTTGCCGAAATGGGCTTGGGCGCCGAGTGGAAGTACAATAAGAAAGCCCTGGTCCGCCGTGCCCTCGTCGGTGCGAGTGCGGTGGCGGCGGGAGCTTTTATTGTTAGTTCAGCGCGTAAAATAGCGAGAATTATCTGAGTCGATTCGATCGCTTTAGTGCGGTGCAGCTACATGGGGTTTTTCCCCTGTTGGCTGCTTCGCTCGGAGAATATCGCTGCGTGCCTTGGCCGAGAGATTATAGCTTTGACCAGCCAGGCGTTCGAATTCTACTATGTCGTGAGCGCAGAAGACTTCGACTTCATCTCGCTGTGAGTTGGCTAGTTCTCTCAAACGTTGCTGATTCCAAAGCCTAGCCAGACGATCTTTCTCCATCATCGACTGATAGAAGCGGAGGCCCGGCGTACAGTGGGGTCGATCGAGCTTCATTTCTTCATGGTAAAAATAAGCGTCTCCGGTTTGAAACAACCAACGCCCTGAAACCTGTATCGCGATACCTGCATGCCCGAAGGTATGCCCGACTAAGGGAACCATGACGATTTCAGGCGGCAGCCCTTCTAGTTGATGAACACGGTCAAATCCATACCAGGGCTCGGCTTCACCAGCTTGGTAGACCCTCCAATTCTTCTGCGTGGACCACTGCTGGGGCCGAAAGCGTTGACGATCGAGCCAGCTTCCCTGCTTGAAGGCCTCAGTCTTTTCTCGCTTCATCAGATGCACGCTTGCCCAGGGAAAATCATCGAGACCCCCTGCATGATCGAAGTCGAGGTGAGTCAGGACTATATGCCGAACATCGTGAGGATCGAACCCGAGCGCTTCGATCTGCCGAATCGCAGTCATTTCCTCGCGAAAGTCGGGACTCAGCAGACTGAGAAAAAAACTGCTGAGACGACTCTTCGGATTTCTGACGTCTTTAAGTCCAAAGCCGGTGTCGACGAGTACGAGTGTAGAATCTGTCTCTATCAAGAGGCAGTGGCAAGCAAGATGCCCCCGCTCTAAGGGCGAGCTAGAGAAACCATCCATGAGACGACCACCTAGGGGACAGGAAGAAATGCAGTTGAGATGATGAACGCGCATGCGAGACCTCCTTCAGCTATTGGGCGTTGAATTGCCCATCATGCGGCACGGAGTATGGATAGATCTTGCACAGGATGAGCCAAACTTAGTAGGCAGTCAATGTTTCAAAAGATGTGCACTGCTTTTCTTTTGCATGCTTATGCATATTGCCTCTTAGGTAGAGAGTTGCCACACTCCTGTTTAGCGCGTGATTAAACGCAGCAGAAGGAGGACTATTATCATGACAACATCAACGTCGAGCTCGACCATAAATCCTCTTGCGGTTGTTACCGGCGCATCTGATGGCATTGGGTTTGAACTCGCCAAGCAATTTGCGCAAAATGGCTTTGACCTCATCATCGCCGCCGAAGATCCTGGCATCATCGAAGCTAGGCAGGTATTCGAGAATCTTGGAGTTACGGTGAGCAGCGTCCAAGTGAATTTAGCTCATGCGAAAGGAGTTGAGTTTCTCTATGCAAAGATTAAAGAGAATGGCCGCCCCGTTGCAGCTATAGCCATCAATGCTGGAGTTGGAGTCGGAGGATCCTTCGCACGTGATACGGACCTGCAAGCTGAACTCAATATGATTAATCTTAATGTGACCTCGTCAGTGCATCTCGCCAAACTCATTGTCAAAGACATGCTGCAGCTGGGACAGGGCCGCATCCTTTTTACCTCTTCGATCGCCGCGACGATGCCCGCTCCATTCCAAGCTGTCTACGGCGCTACAAAAGCCTTCATCCAGTCCTTTGCAGAAGCCCTGAGGAATGAACTCAAAGACAGCGGTATTGTCGTCACAGCGTTGATGCCCGGAGCTACAGAAACTAAGTTCTTCCAGCGAGCTAGAATGGAAAATACTAAGGTGGGGGCCGAGCAAAAGGATGATTCGGCAGAAGTCGCTCGCGAAGGATTTGAGGCGCTCATGGCTGGGAAAGACCATATCGTGGCAGGATCCTTGAAGAACAAGATTCTTGCCTACGGAGGTAAGATTCTACCTGAAAAACTAAAGGCTGGAATGCATCGCCGGGAATC
>JBGSTX010000104.1:0-3206 GCA_041736305.1 Oligoflexus sp.
TCGTCGGCCTTGGAAGCTTTAAACTTGCTGTCATCGTGCTCCTAGCTCTGTCGCTGATTGGATTGAGCGGACTGGTCATTCGATTCAGCTACCTTAGCAATCGTCGGCGACTTGAATTTGAGCAGGACCGCATCTTTGTTCTCCAAACTCTTGCCCATGAAATACGCACACCAGCCACCGGCATAGTCCTGGCATCAGATTTGTTACGTGATGGGTTTGATCTTCTTCCCGAAACGCTGCAAGATGCTTATCTCCGCCTCTGTGCTGATGTTCAGCGATTGCAAAGGGTCGTCACCACCAGTACCCGGTATCTTAGAGCCGAGCAGGACGCCGGCAGGCTGCAACCTCAGGCCTCCCCTTCATTGAGCGACTTGCTTCAATCGATTCTCGAACCCTATGAGCAAGAGATTACTCTTGACATGCAGCTGGACGGCAGGAGTTTTACGAGCGACTTCCAGTGGTTGAGCATTTGTGTTACTAATCTAGTTGACAATGCACTCATCCATGGGGTCGGGCCGGTCGAGGTCAAGGCGCGCTTCGATGGTTCCCAGCTGCTCATAGCGGTCATAGACCAAGGTCTATTAGCAGGATTTGATCTCGACCGGCAGGTGCAGCCTTTCGCTAAATCGAGCACTAGCAAAGGCCTTGGCCTGGGGCTGACCATTGTCAATAAAATAGCTGTGGTTTTGGGGGGCAAGCTTCGATACCAGGGGCCACCGACCCAGTTTAATTTGTTAATTCCTGATCTTGCTCAAGATCGGGCGCAGCCAGGAGACACCTAAGACATGGCAAAGATTTTAGTGGTCGAAGACGAAAGCTCCTTAGCCGAGTCACTTGTTCTACTGCTGCAGAAAGAGTCATATTCAACTCTTTTGGCCGAGAATCTCGCCCAAGCGCGACTCCTCATCCAAGAGCCGCTTGATCTTGTGATCCTAGACTGGAAATTACCAGATGGACAGGGGATTGAGCTTTTGCGACAGTGGCGGGAGGCGGGAGTCCTCATTCCAGTGATTTTTCTGACCGCCCGTACTGAATTGATCGATCGTGTCCTGGGCCTTGAAATGGGCGCCAATGACTATGTCACCAAGCCCTTTGAAACACGAGAACTCCTCGCCCGTATCAAGGTGCAGCTCCGACAAACCACACCAAGCCAGCGCAAAGCCGATAAATTAGAGCGAGCAGGTATCAGTCTGGATCCACTTTCGCGCGAGGTTTTCTTAAACAATGAGGCGCAAAAGTTAACCCACATGGAGTTTAGCCTGCTCAAGTTTTTTCTCGAAAACCCTAACAAGGTTTTTACCCGAGAAGAGCTGCTGGTTAAAGTCTGGGGTTATGATTCCTTTCCGACCACGCGGACAGTCGATAATCACATCGTCCTCTTGCGCCAAAAATTTGGAGCCAATCACTTCGAAACTGTGCGGAAAGTTGGCTATCGCTTTATTGATTGAAGGCGGCAGACCTTAGGTCCTCCTGCAGTTTTGCCACTTACTGCTAAAAACACGAAGGCAGTCGATGATCCTCTGGCTGATTCTGAACCAGTTTGGATTGCATCGCCGCCTTTCGAACTTAAGATCGCAAATCTTTGTTTAAAGTGGCTGCAAAAAGCCTGACAGAGGCACCATCTCGATTGTCGGCGGGGCTGGCTGCGGCTGAACTATGGCTTGCTCACGAAGCATCAAAAGCTCATTCAAAGTCAATACGCGTTCGTCAGCATAAACATCTTTGATCCTTTTATCGGAGTTGCTCGAAGCTCTAAAGGTCTCGTCTGACCAACTCATGAAAAAACTCCAGCGCGGCTGACGCTTCAATAGTTCACCAGAGGGCAGCCGACCACATTCGCCGATAGCCATAGGCTTATTGCCTGCGACTCGCACCATGGTATCGTATTTCAGCTGGGTATATCCAGAGTCGAGATCCTGCGAACTACCGAAGCCATCATAGAAATCCAGCGTCACCACATCCCAATACTCAGCGCCAGGATTATAAAGGACGACATCGCTCGGAAGAGTTGGGAAGTCCTGAACATTCCATACCCAAATGAGATTGCGTAACTTTTTCACTTGAGTGAGGTAGTCGTGTAACATCCGATACAGTTTCACAGTGCCGTCTGGTCCTGGTCGCCCACCCCACCAGAACGCAGCCTGGTTCATCTCGTGGAATGGCCTAAAGAGAACCTCAACCTTTGCTTCCTGAAGGACCTGAAGGTGCTCAGCAATGGCGTCGACTTGAGTCATCCACTTTTTGTGGAGCTCAGTGCCTTCGGTCGTAAGTTCCCGCCATTCAGCGTCGCTGAGATAGCTCCAAGGACCAGGCTTTTGATCATTGTCGGGCAAGCCCATATAAGTGCAAAGTTCTCCCGCCTTAGGATTACAGGCATGCCACATAAGGTTGATCACAGCACCGCTTTCCCATTGCTCTATAGCTTCTGCTACCATACGAGCCCGCTCATCAGCTTCCCAATGAAAGCGAAGAAAATCTGCACTCCAGAGCGCGGGAGTTTGAGCGGATATGGCCTCGAGCTGGCGGGTATACTCGGTGGGATCTTTCTGATGCTTATTGTGGATACCAGACAGAGTATATTTTCCAGTAATACCCTTGAGGAGATCAAGGGTTTTAAAGGAACCCTCGGCGTAAGATGTTGAAGCGAAAAGAGCGTTGGCCAAGAGAAGCTTGATTGAGAGGACTCTGCAGACTTCTAAATGTGAGTTCATTTTGTTTCCTTAGGCGCCAGATGTTTGTCATAAACACGTTTTTGCTTGGTCATTCACCCGCCTAGAGCTTAATGGAAAAGGCGATTGAAAGGTTTCCGATGTGCGAGGTTTAAAGCATAAAGTATCTAGGAACAAGTAAATAACTGGGACTATTTGCATGTTTTATGTGACATAATTTACAATCCCATGACAAATGCGGAAGGTGCTCAGACTAGCTTTCCATAGTATGAAATAAGCACTCTTAGACGAAAACCAATCACAGATTACAGTCTATCGATCGTCATCACACCCCATGTATCCAAGCGATAAATCCTTAGCTCCCTGTGTCAGCAGAATGTAAATTCTGTCACATAAAACATGCAAATAATCCCAGTAATTTACTTGTTCTAAAGCGTTTTCTGCTTTAAACCTACGCTCATCGAACAACTGTCAACCACCTTCCTCATCGAGTGAAGGGGTGAAGACAAACTAAAAAAAGGGTCTATTATGAAACAC
>JBGSTX010000148.1:0-4482 GCA_041736305.1 Oligoflexus sp.
TCTGATAAACTTCCAATTTCTCGTGGCTAAGTTGAGGTAAAGTGTCCAAAGGCAAGGCCTCCAAGGCGATGATCACGATCAACCCAAAGGCAAAGGCTAGGTCTAAGGCAAAGAGAAAGCAAAGGACATCAGCTGACCCCGCCGAACGTCTCTGACAAGAATAGGGCCCACTAAGTAACCGCCCTTAATCAGCCTGGATGACGTTGGCGAAGCCAAACGTCAACAGCCCCTAGTCTGCCTCTTCACAGTTCTCGGGACTTTTTGTAAATGGCCTTCACAATTGCGTTGCTTGGGAAAGCTCTTCTGAGGAGCTTGTGTCCAAGTCTATTGCGCTGCGATAGTAGCACTTCACTCCAAGCTTCTTGCAGAGTGAGATAAAGCCTTGATGATACCAGTTCAGCTTTAAAGCTAGGGCAAAGTGCTTATCAGAAACGTCTTGATCGATGACCTCGCGAGGATCTAACGCGGCATCTGGCATCTTGATGGAAAAGTGCATGCCGAGAGCTTCAGATAGTTTCGGCGGCTCTTTTCCTTCTGCCAAAGCGCTTTCTATGAGCTTGAGTCGTTCTTCCCGACGCCTTATCACATTTTTAGCCTGCAGGTCTAATATGCTCATTACAATGCGTAGAAGGTATCATCGATCACCAACTCCTCGCAGTCCACCATGTGGTTCAACGAGCGGCACTCACGGAGCAGCTGATCTGGGATCTTGCCTTCGACGCTTCGGGTATCATCCTCATAGTATGCGGCTTAGTCTTGATGAGGCGAGCGGCCTTGGATTAAGGCTTTCTATCATTGAGCCTAAGCACACCGATGCTCTGATCAACGAGAGATCCCACGTAGATCTTCCCTTCAAACTCTTCAACAGAGGTGACGGAATGCAGCCTCTCACCGGAAGGATCTTGCAAGTTCTCGAGCACCTGGCCGTTCTCATCATACGCCGCAACAAAGGAGTAAGCTGGTGGTTTCGGTAGCCAGCGACTCGGTACAAGGGCCAGCAAGCGCTTGATCCAAGGATAGGGGTGAATCCGATCCAGCAATTGATCTCTGACCGAGAAATAAGGCACCCAGACCTTGCCATCTTTCGCCATGGAAATGGTGTCAGGGAAGCCAGGGAGATTATCGAGGAAAATGTCGCGCTCTCCGGCGCGGGGACCTTTGAGCCAAAGACGACTTATGCGGTAGCGGCTGGTCTCCGCCACTAGCAGATAAGTGGAACTCTTTTCTAAAGCAATACCGTTAGCGAAATAGAGTTTATCGAGCATGAGCTCAGTCTGACCGTTTCGAGGGTCAAAACGAAAGACCTGGCCCCGAGCTTGTGCGGAAAGGACATCGAGTTGATAGCGATCGAGATTGTATTCACTGCTGGCTTCACTGAAATAAATCAGCCCATCTTCTGCGACCTTGACATCGTCGATCAGCTGCAGCTTGCGCCCCTGAAAACTATCGACCAGAAGGCTAGCTTCGCCGCTTTTACTCACACGCCATAGACCTGAGTAAGGCTCGCAGACGATGAGATTACCTTCGCGGTCGAAATCCATGCCGAGGGGCCGCCCTCCGAGATGCACGAAAGTCTGAACTTTGCCATCCGGACTTATTTTCTTGACGGTGCCATCGGCAGTCCCCGTATAGATAAAGCCCGCTGCGTCGATGGCGATATCTTCCGGTCCAGAGAGCTCACCTTGAGCCAGCAGCTCAAGCCCTTTTAGCTTGTCATTTATCGCGTACGGCCCCTCCAGCTCCGGACCTTTGCTAGGCTTAAAAACTTCAGCGTCAAAGCCCAGCGCCGGAGCCGCAGTAAGCAGTAGCCCTAATGTCAAAGAGACTGCGCCTAAGAGAGAAGAAGAGGGCAGGTTCATTGAAATGCCTCGTCGGGTAGATGATAAAATCTGTACTTAGGCAATTCAGCAAGAAACTTCCACGGCTATTCATAGAAACGAAAAATTTTTGGCCTCGCCAGGAACGCTTGTTGCAAAGCTACTTCGTTAAGAAGTGTAGTTGTCCTTGCCTAAAGCTAGCAATTTGTTAGGGATCAAAGAATGGACCGTTCCAGCTGGATCTTGAAGACCCTGATTTCTATAGGCTTATGCAGTAGCTTCCTAGTAGCCATTAGCGCCTGTCAAAGTCAGAAAAAGGCACCCGTAGAGAGCCAAGAGGCAAGTACCCAGTCTTCCAACGGACTGTGCATGCCTTGGACACCTGGTCAAATACTTATCAAAGCAAGCGCTTCAAAAAAAGCATGGGATACCTGTATCGCTTCCAATAAGGATAAACCTGATTTTCGCTGGCAAACCTGCGACGCTCAACGTCAGAAAGATATTTGCGACATCTGGGATGAATCGGCTTCATGCATGGGTGCTGGCGGACAAACTGCTGGTATGACTAGCGACCGACAAGCCACCCAGAGTCAAAGCACTGGTGAGGCTGCCGCCAGTGATTGTATGAATGAACCCCGTGGATTCAGTAATGCTTATAACAAGGACGAAGCACACGTCTGCTTCTATACTGAAGCAAATCAAAAAGGCGAAGAATTCTGCTCCAACGGTGGCCAAATTCCCAACTTGCCTAAGAACTTTCGCTATAGCATTTCGAGTATGGTCTTCCATAGCCCCAGCCCTTCTGAATCCCTTGATGTCCATCTCTTCAGCAAGACCGGGTACCGTGGTCAAGAGCGGGTTCTGAAAGCCGAGGGAAAAAGCACCCTAAATGACTTCAACGACATGGCAGCTTCTATAGTCATAGATAGGGTAAAAAGGGTTTCGCCGGATAATTGCGAACGTAATTACTATCGCGACGGCAAATGCTCTGACAAGCTCTGAGCTAATCAGGAGACCGGTATCCGACCTCGACCTATTCTTCGTGTCTGCGAATTTCTTGCATTTATAGGCTGATACACTGGCTTCTGCAGCACAGGTTTGATGCCATAGGAAATGAACCTGTCTCTATTGATCTCCAAAAATTCTTCGGCAAAAAAATACTCTCTCAGTAGACTAAGATCCCAAGTGCCTAAGAAGGCCGCGGCGATGAATATGGCTTCAATTGTCGCCAAGCCACCCTGAGGATCGAAGTCCTTGCGACTGACTCGTGGATAGGCCGTGAGAAAACCTGGCGGTATACTGACCAGCAGCGGCTCTATTGGCTCGATCGTAGCTAGGATCGGCGCCAGTCGACGCCATACGCAGTCGATGGCTCCTAGACGCTCGACTTTGATCTGAACGAGATTCAAATTGGACAGCGGCTTGCCTTCTGGATGGAGCAAAAGATCAGCCACAAAGGTCGGCGTGCTCGAGACCGGAATTATCCTGAAGTCCTCGCGATACTTCAGTGGCATGATCGTACACTTATTAGCAGTCTCGCCATGGTCAACTATAATCTCATACTGCAGCATTGCGGTTTTCTCATCAAAGGCTCGGTAAAGAAAAAGGGGCTGCTTGAGCCCCCATCCGTCATTTCTTTAGCATAACTGTTCTGTATAGCAAGCTCTATCAAAACGTGCAGAGCTCTTCGACCACTTTACCTTCCTTAAAGATGAGGTAGTTTCCGGAGGTTTTGCAACCCAGCAAGTTGTGGGCCTCGCAGCTGCTCCGCGGAATGGATCCACAGGTAACATCCGGATATTTGCTAGCCCAGAGGATATCACTAGTAAAAGTTAGCTTATTTCCTTGAGCGAGCTTGAAGCAAACATACTTACCACCATCTTCACAGGTAGCTTTGGCCATCGCGTCGTCGGCATTAAAGAAGGGATTTCCATCCAGATCCATATAGACGGAGTCAGTGAAACGATTCACGTCTCCACGCGGAAACAATTCGAACCAAAGGGCGTCGTAAGCCCGATCACCCACACCAAGTAGCGGCTTCGTAAGGGTTGTTTTTTTATAATCAATGATCGGCGAGCGGTTGATCTTCGCCGGATCGAAGACGATTTTATTGCCTACAGCATAGAGTGTGCAAGGCGGCATGCGGGCATTAATCTCGCAGAACTCCAAAGCTATTCTTGCAGCCTCTTCATCGGAAGTTCTAGCGTAAGTAAAGGGGGCAAGGGTAACTGAGTCTACTACGTTGTCCATCCAACCGAAACCATCAATGCTTATTGCGATTGCTTTGAAAGCCGTGGAATTCGGGTAATCTTCCTTTATCTTCTTCCGCCAATCACTAGCAGCCTTGGTATTTTCGAATACGAATGGGATATCGTCAAAAGATTGGGGGATGCCGAGAGCTTTATATTCTTCTGGTCCGTCCGGGCAAAAGAGGTTCCCCACGGCCACTATCTTACATGCCTTCCCGGATAGAGCTGAGCAAGCCTCTAACGCAATTCGCCTCGCCTCAGCTTTCGCAATGGGGAGCGAAACAATACCCGTAGGGTCTACTAATCCTGGATATCCATAGCCGTCTTCGCTCATAGCGAGAGCTTTGGGTACGGCTAGCGCCGCAAAGTTTGTTTCGGCGAGCAGCTTTTTCAGAGCTGGCTTAATAGAAGGCAAC
>JBGSTX010000150.1:0-15837 GCA_041736305.1 Oligoflexus sp.
GGAGGCGATTAAGCCCAAGCTTTGGGGTGAGCACTTTTGGAGTCCGAGCTACTGTGTAGTGTCGTGTGGAGGAGCTCCACTTGAAGTCGTGCGTGCCTATATTGAAGAGCAGCGTAAGCCGTCAGAAAAAAGGCAGATTGACCAATCATTGCGCTTTACAAATGCCAGACGAAATAAGGACAAAACTTGGCGAAGACCGTCAGTGGGAGGGACGTAGCTAATAAGCTGCGGTATTCGCTATCGCGAAACCTTAGCAGCTCGCCTTGACCACCCCTTAAAAGCACGAGTTTCCCTGACATTTTATTTAGCTTCTACTTGAGAGGCAGCAGACCTGTCGATAGAATAGCACTATAATTTGATGAGTCATTATAAGGAGATCTCAATGGAACCCGGCATGATTTTCAAGATCGCCAACGTATACGCTGTGCTTTGTTGGTTGGCTCTCGTCATACGTCCTACCATGGCCCGCATTGAATTGTTGCGGCGGTTTGGGGTCTTGGGGCTTGCTCTGCTGTATAGCGCTATATTGATAGGCACCTGGGGCGAAGCCGAGGGGGGGTTTTCAACCCTCGCCGAAGTAATGAAGCTCTTTACCTATGAGTGGTCGGCTCTTGGAGGCTGGGTTCATTACCTGGCGTTTGACCTTTTCGTTGGCCTGAGTGTTCAAGCGCGCTTTGTCGAACGAAGCGCGTCTCAATTTATTAGAATTCCTGTTCTCTTCTTTACTTTTATGGTGGGCCCGTTCGGTTACTTGCTTTTTACCATCTGGAATATCACGCTTGGTCGAAACAAAGGTTCAGATTCCGCGAAAGGATAGAGAGAGGGCTTTCGTGCTAAGGGCTATCCTGCGACCCTATTTACTTGTGATTGCGCTAAGTAATGTTGTGATCGTTCTAGCACTCGGGATAAGGGCGATGTTCAACGAAGAGTGTATAGAAGCAGCAATCCAGAGTTTTTAAGTTTAATCGTATGCATGGCTGCCTGCATAAACGTGGCAGCTGCAGTGGTAGCTGCACTTTATACCGAAGTAGCAACCCAGAGGTATATCTTCGCTCTTTATTCTGGTCCCTTCGTGGCATTAGCCGCTTTTCTTGCCCTCTCAAGAGGGAAAATACTACATTATATGCTGCTTCCCTTAGCTGTGTTTAGCTTCCTCTTTATTCCTTCTTTTGACAGTTTTAAAAAACCCCTCCATTCTTACCCCAAGGATCTTGCTTGTCTTGACGAAATCTTCCAGAAACATTCTGTTGAAACTGGTTATAGTGGGTACTGGCCTGCAAAATATATTTCATTTCTTGGTAAAGAGAAGGTTCAGCTTAACCAAATTTTTCCCTGGGGTGGCCCGTACCGCTGGCTTACGAGCGAAAGGTGGTATGAAAATGCCCGCACAAAAAAAGGCCGCCACGATGTGATTCTTATGGATCAACTCCAGAAAGAACTGATCATAGAAAAGATTAAAGTTGATCCTGACGCTGTTGTGCGTTGTGGCCCCTACGAAGCTTGGCTCTATGCCATTCAAAAGAGGCCGGCGCTCTTGAAGCTAATTGAGTGAGACCTGCTTGATTCTCGCTTTCAAACAAATATGTTGGGAAGGTCCTGTTAATGCAACACTTGCGCAAGCCTAGTGATGAAGTCAACTTGACCCTTGACCTTTTTACCGAGAATATGTGAATAATTCTCAATCTAAAATATTTCTATATAAGTCTATTACATGGAATATCTATTCGTGTCATTATAACACCCCATGCTCCGCTCTTCACTTTCGTTTTTAAAATGATTAGCTCACATACGTGAAATGGCCGATGAGTGAATCAAGATAGGAACTGCAATGCTCGTGCGCAAAGAAAAAAATATGGTCTTGGCTGCCTTGCTAATGCTTACCTTCGTTATACTGATTCGTACAGCTTGGATTAGTGACGATGCAGCCATAACTCTGAGAACTGTGCTTAACTTCATCAACGGTTATGGGCCGACATTTAATGTCGACGAGAGAGTGCAGGCTTATACTCATCCTTTGTGGTTCCTGCTTCTCTCTGGCTTCTCATGGCTAAGCGGTAATGTCTTCTATACGAACATCGCATTGTCTATTTTCATTTCTTTAGCTGTAATTTGCATGTTTTTTGCTGTCTTCCCAAGGGATCTCAAAGGCGCTCTACTCGGCACAAGTATTTTGATTTTTTCCAAATCTTTTACAGATTTTTCCACGTCTGGCTTAGAAAATCCTCTTTCCCATATTTTGATTCTCACGGTTTTTGCATTTGCCGTTAAAGCGTTCGAGGCGCCGCAGAAGCGATATCTTTTCGGGGTTTTATTGTCTGCCGCTTTTCTCTATCTCAGCCGGCCTGATCTTCTGCTTCTCATCTGTCCAATCGTTATCTTAGTTTTTGCCAGATACCGGCAACAACCCAGAGTGGTCCTGTCAGCCGCGCTAATCGGAGCCATACCTG
Source organism: Oligoflexus sp. (assembly GCA_041736305.1). Taxonomy (GTDB): domain Bacteria; phylum Bdellovibrionota_B; class Oligoflexia; order Oligoflexales; family Oligoflexaceae; genus Oligoflexus. Next base: position 2,448 of record JBGSTX010000150.1, read on the forward strand.
TTGTTCTGTGGTCAGGCTTTTCTCTTTACTATTACGGCTTCCCCTTCCCAAACACAGCCTATGCAAAGCTTGGTACTGGCATCCCGCTTCTTGAGAGGATTGCACAGGGCCTATTCTACCTTTTCGATAGCTTAGATCGCGACCCCTTAACTCTAGCCGCAATATTTGCAGGACTTCTGATTGGTTTTCGCTCGTCGGCCTTCAATCGAGGCTTGGCTGCAGGTACTGCACTATATCTTGCCTATGTCGTGAGCATCGGTGGAGATTTTATGTCTGGTCGCTTTTTAACCGCCCCGCTGCTCACTTCGGCACTTATAATTGCGACGCACATTTTTCCTAAGTTTGAATATAAGGTAATGGCTGCGGCAGTATCTATTTTCGTAGGCATAGGTCTCAAATCAACACTTTTCAGTGATTCGACTTACAATCAGCGCTCTATATCCCAAAGAGGGATCGCTGATGAGCGCGGGTTTTGGTTGCAAAACTACGGTTTATTAACAAGTCCTCGGGAACTGTTTGCGAACAAACAATGGGTGGTGAATCATAAGTCAGTCGCCGTCACGTGTGGCGGACTTGGTTTTGCAAGTATTTCAGCAGGCCCCGGCCGCCACTTTATCGATGATTGCGCACTTGCAGATCCCCTTCTAGCTCGCCTCCCGGCCCGCTATTCTCCTGACTGGCGAATTGGGCACTTTAATCGACAGTTACCAGCCAACTATCTTGCGAGTGTAGAAAAGCAAGAGAACCTGCTCAGTGATCCTATTACCAAAGAATTCTATGATTCAATTTTGAAAATTACTCGCGGCGAGCTCAACGCTCCAGGCAGATGGGCAGAAATTCTTAGATTGAACTTAGGAAAGACCAAATCACCCAACTGGGACTTGTACAGATTCGGTCCAGTCTTAGATGAACCATCTGTAAAAGTGGGACTCGACAGACTCGATCGTCAAGTAATAGACGGGGCATGGGACGCACCGGGAAATGTCCAGTTTCCGCTTGCACTTGAGGTAAGGTTCAAAGAGCCTATCTCTATTGATCTGCTCGATATATCCGTCGACAGCAATGATGTCTATTTCGTGGGAGGCTTTGCCAAGGACCACTATGTACATTTCTTTGAGATTTCATCTCAACTTGGAAGAATAGGTATGCATCGCGTCGTTAAACGTCTGGATAAGCCAAGCCCAGCAATCGACAGAATAGTGATTAAAGCCATCGAAGGGGACGGAAGATACTCTCTGGGTCACCTCAAACTAGGAACATCAGTTCGTCCGGGAAACTCATAAGGCCAGAGATGTCGCACTAATCGAAACAAGGCGAGGAAGAAGTCAGAGATGCACCGAAGTTTAGAAAGATTAATCCTTTTAGCCCTCTTATCAGCATCTGTCATTATGGCTGGATTTGTCATTTACCGGGGATACACTAAGGGAGATACTCCTCCTGTTGGAGATGAAGCACATTATTTAGTTATAACTCGGAGCCTGCTTGATGACGGTGATATTTTCGTAGCTAACAATTATTTGGTTGAGCAAAAGGAAAATCGCATCGTTACACCCTATCCATTTGGTCCCGTTGGCGAAGATGGGCATATGATAGGTAAGGCAAGCATTCACTTCCCGGGGGTTTCTCTTCTCGCAGCCCCGGCCTTCGCAATAGAATCAAAAACTCTTCATGTCCGCATCTTTTTTGCAGTTTTGGTAACGGCAATTTTTTCACTTGCCACTTTTGGATTTGCGCGGCTCTTTGGGATCGAGCTCATAGCAAGCGCAGGTCTCGGCTTTATTCCTATCTTTGCTGCTCCATTTCTAACCAGCTCTCACATGATATTTCCTGATTTTATCTCAGGTGCCTTTATCTATTTGGTTGTTTATGAAACCTTTCATCGCATCATTCGTGGAAGATCGCCTGCCTGGCTGCACGTTTTAGCTCTTTTTTGTCTGGCTTACTTGCCCTGGCTCCACCTTAAAAACCTGCTGCCCATGTTTATTTTAGCCGCCGGTTCGGTCTTTTTACCTTGCTGGAAAAACGAAACCTCTCGCTCAAACTTGAAGTTTCAAAACCTCATTCCTATCTTGCTTGCTTTTTTAAGTCTTGTAGGTATTGGACTGTTCAACGACTATGCCTTCGATCGATGGCAGGGCCCCTATAAGGAAAACTCGGTCTTTGCTTCAAGCCTTGAATGGCCTCTAACAGTTTTTTTTGGCTTGCACATAGACCGCGTACAAGGGATGTTCGTACAAAACCCCTGGTTCATCTTTGGCCTCTTAGGTCTCCCTCTTTTTCTACGAAAGAGCTTCTTGCCGGCTGCCTGGGTCAGCTTGCTCTATCTTTCTGTTATCGTTCCCAACGCTCTACATCCTTGTTGGTACGGATGCTTCACTTATTTCGGGCGTTTTTGGTGGACTGTCGGACCTCTCTGGATCATTCCTGCTGTTTACCTCATCTCTTCCCTCGGATCGATTCAGAAGCCTTTCATTCTCGGTTCAGCGTTGTTCAGTCTGAGTTGGCAGCTGCTACTCTCCGAGGTTTGGTACAAAGATAAGCTCTGGAATATGATGTGGGCGCGCCGTGATGGTCATGTCAATCGCTTGGTTCCAGAATCTTGGCTTCCGTATTTGCCCGATTTTGGAGACGCCGTGAGCGCCGCAAGCTTTTGGCCAAACTGGGCTGGAGTTGCCTTTTTGGTAGGAGTTTTATTTGCTGGCATCTGTCTAACTTTTTTAGAGCAGTTTAAATTTTTACGTGACCCGTTTTGTTTGAAGCTGGGCTTTTTAGTGCCTCAAGTTCACAACTATCGAAGGCAGACCCAGGATTGAGCTGAGGGCAGCCATTGTCAGCTCGATATAAAATGCTCAAAATCCTCTCAGAATCGGCTTGATGCCAATTCGCTTAGCTTCCTTGTAAACTGAAACCTTACACTGATCGAATATCAACGCGTTTGCGCGCTCTATCGCCCAAGACCTACCATATTCCTTCAGCGTACTAGGTGCGTCTCCACCATGACAGTAAAGGATCTGATGGGCCTCTCTATAGTGTTCAATATTCCGAAACTCCCGCATAAGTTGATCCTGGGTCGGCACAGCTCGAAGGCTAGGTTCCAGGCCTTGCCATATATAACTGCTCCAATAGCCGCCAAGGATAACAGTGGGGCCTAAGTCTGCTATAGATGCTGCAGACTTCTGAAGGGTTTTAAACGAAGTCCATCGCTGTTTTATAGCGTCCCTCTGGAGGTAAGAAAAGGAAGCTAGAAGAAGTATAGAAGTTAATCCTGAAAGTAATTCTGATCTACCTAGAAGATTGCGTTCGATTGGGATCTTTTTGCTCAGAATATGAACCAAGTGATAGCTCATCAAAGAACCAACATAAAAACAGATAACTATTCCAGCCGTCAGATATCGAGGCGGATACTCATTTAGCTTGACCCAGACTGAAGCTGAAACAAATACTAGATTTATAAACGCTCCTATCATAATTCCAATGAGGCCGAGCGTAGCGGGGTTGTCCGCAATTTTCTTTGCAAGTTCACTTGGCTTTCGGCAGCAAAAAGCTGCGTAGGTCAGAGAAAAAATAGCCACTATAGTGGCAGGAATCACTGAACTTTCAGCGATAAAATTGTGAAGGATCTTCCCTATGGCTCCATTCTCGATTTGAGAAAAGTCGAGCACCATCAGTGTTTGGACATTCTTGGTCGTGACCTCTGGATACATCGGTAAAAACTCAGTATGCATCCAGTTGAGGAAGTAATTATTTACTGATCTCTCTATGAAAAATCCGATCAGGGGCGCAGTAAGACAAAGAATCTCTTTCAAGAGCTGAGCAAAATCTATTCGAATGTTCTTAAGGTATCTTAGGCGAGAAATAAACAAAAGGGCCTCAGCAGGCGCCAAATAGAAGACACTGGTCGGAGATATCCAACATGCACAGGCTGCTAGAAAAATTTTCAGCACAAAAGGTGCGCTTCGAATTGTATAGGCGTAAATGAAAGCTATCATGAATTGCAGGAGATATGGTTGGGGCATAGAGAATAAATTTTTGTGGATCGTACCGTCTGACAATAAGAGTAAACTGAAGACGGTGAAGATAAACCATCGCGCTCTAGTGCTGTATAGCCTTTTTGTAAAAAGATGAATAACATAGAAAAACAGGCCGGATCGGATAAGAAAATCCGGAATGTGAGGATGTGAAAATAGCCGTGCTACAATCTTAGACAGGAAAACTACACACGAGCCAAGCCTGTTTTGACCATAATAATAAATGTCAAAAGGAGTCATTTTGCTTGAATTGGCCATCATCCAAGCAATGGCGGTATCCGAGTTAAACCCGTTTGGTGGTTCCCCAAGCGGACCATAAAATAGAAAGATAAAAAGTGCGGCTACAACCCAGGGTGCATGGGACAAAAGGCGCTTGGTCACTGCTAGTCTCTCTTTCTCAGATGCACTCAGTAGCCGCTTCGACTATATAAATATTGATGCAAGTAAAATAAGTTACAGCCGCCTCTACAAAAATCAATTGGTTTCTATCGAGTAAGTCTGTCAACAGCTGCAAATCAATCATATCGGCTGTCGTGAAGCGATACGACCTGCATTCGGAGGCTTTGGAGCACCTGTGCTTCTTGTTGCAGAGCGTTTGGACGGCGAACGAGCTTTCAAGGTGACATCCCTACGCATTCCTCATATTCTTTAGGTAAGTGAAAATGAAATTTTCATAGGGAAGGGGAGCTCCTTGGAAATTACCGGCAGCCAGCCATTTGATCTGAGGAGTACTGATCCTAACTCTGGACCAGAGACGGAGGACGCTCAGAGAAGCTCCCCACTTCAGTTGCTGATCACTCGGCCGGCGGAATTGGATCTGTGTCCTTTCTGGGTTGGACTATATAAGTCGGGATCTGCGGCACCCCAAAATCTTTTTGAGATTCCCTCGATCGAAGGCATTTTCCATATGCTGAATGAGCAGGGCCTTAAAGATAGACAGCCGCTTATGTTGTCAGAAAACACGCTTGGCAAAACGCCTAGGCAGTTTTATCTAGTTCCTGAGGCTATTTGCCATGATCAGCCGGAGCGAGTTCGTGAATTGATCGTTTCAACTCTCGAAGCCCTTAACCCCCTTAAGGCGGGTCTCTACTTTGCGAACTCTCGCCTTGGATCCAAATTTGTCATCGGGATGCTAGAAGAATTAGTTCTTGCTCTGTCGTTCCTTCGAACGAAGGAACTGCATCTTTACACAGGTGATATCGGCGTCAACCCTCTTGTGAATGCGGCACTTCGAGTAAAAGCCCGCTTAGAAGGACACCGCGAAGTTTTTGTTTATCATTAAACCAAAACGATCGAGATTGAAAATGGCCTAGATGAGCTGTTCAAAAAATGAACAAAAAAGAGGAGGCTGTTAAAAAAACGCCTCACTTTCATCTGGTCCATTTTGAATTATGCAATTTTATTCAATTACGACATTAATTATAGTTATTTGCGCTTGAGGGTGGGTTCCAAGATCTCTTTTATAGTTTCTTTAAAAAATTTTTTGGAAAGCCTGAAAAAAACTTATCCACAGATTTCGCTAGAGAGTGTGGATAAGTTTGCAAAACCCCGTGATACATAGGCTTTGCGAAAAGCATGCTCCCTGAATCTCACATAACGTAAAAACGCCAGCTCGAAACCGAATGGCTCGTTGTTCATGCATGAGATTTTTTAAGGATATTTTGGAGCTTAAAAAAGAGGAGGAACGGAAAGGGAGGGATTCGAACCCTCGGACCAGTTACCCAGTCGCGTCCTTAGCAAGGACGTGCATTCGGCCACTCTGCCACCTTTCCACACAAATTTTCTCTCGAGACCGCGATCAAAACGGAGGGAGAGGGATTCGAACCCCCGGTGGAGTCACCCCCACAACGGTTTTCAAGACCGCCGCATTCAACCGCTCTGCCATCCCTCCATGGCCCGTCATAGTCGGGTCTGAGACACAAAGCTAGAGTGAGCGTTTTATAATAGCAACTCGGGTTCACGCAAGGTCTTTTGCTTATTTTGCATCCTGATTCGCGAAACCTGAGCGCAAAAAAAGCCCCCTTCGAAAAAAGGAGGCCTGAGGAATTCAGTCCAGAATTAAACGGCGTACTTTTGCAGCCGGCTAATACGCTCTTCAAGCGGTGGGTGAGTCGAAAAAAGCGAGAGCATCTTCGAAGGGCGTCGAGAAATTTGTAGAGCCGCCATCGCTGGACTCCTACCTTCCTCTTCCACAGGGAGACCTGCCTTGAGCTTCTGCAAAGCTGCGATCATCTTATTGCGCCCAGCTAGCCGTGCTCCACCCACATCGGCGCGATACTCGCGGTAGCGAGAAAAACTCGCAACGACCATCGAACCCAGCAGACCGAAGACTATCTCGAAAGCGAAGACTGTCAGCATGTAGGTGATGTGACTCATGCCTTCGCCCTCACGCTCGCTATTCCCGCGCAAGAACTGGCTCACGCCATAGGCCGCAACTCGAGCGAAGTACATAACGAAAGCGTTCACTACACCTTGGATGAGAGTCATCGTCACCATATCGCCGTTCGCAATATGCGCGACCTCATGGCCTAGAACACCCTCAACCTCGTCCTTGTTCATACTTCGTAGCAGACCCTGCGATACTGCGACCAAAGAGTTGTTACGCGTTGGACCGGTGGCAAAAGCGTTAAGCTCCATGCCGGGATAGATGCCAACTTCAGGCATCTTACCGAGACCTGCGCCCTGCGCCAATCGATGGACTATGCGCACCAACTCGCCTTCAGCTCCGCCAGCATTGGGAGGGATGATTTGTACACCCATAGTCCACACGGCTATCTTTTTGGAGAGAAGGAGAGAGATAAACGAAGCGACCATACCCCAGACTAAACAGAATACAATCAAATCGGACTGACTTAGTCCGCGCGCTGTCCGGGTTCCAGAGATCCCAAACAAGTTTAAAATTAGTGAAACCATGACAACAATGGCCACGTTGACCAGGGCAAAAAGGGCAATTCGTTTAAACCAGGCCATAGCTCAGCATCCTCCTTCAAAATTCGCACGGCATAGCATGCAGCGCGGCTTCGCCAAATGTAATATCAAATCGAGCCTTGTCAAAGGCCTGAGTCCCAATGATAGCAAAGCTCAGCGAGTTTTACAGCTTAGTTGGATTCCCAGCTTGAGCTCCCGCGACATTCTCGAGCGGAATATTAGGCTTGGGTAAATTGAGAGCGACTGCCATGTTCTGCAGTATACGTCCGATTTCTGTCTTGTTTTTATCGGAAGGTAGCCAGATCTCCGTAATTCCACCGTCAGGCAATTTGCTCAAAACCTCGACGTTGTTAAAAAGAGTCAACTCAGCCTGTCCAGAGGTGAGACGCTTCAAGCGCATCGAGAGCTTGTTGCGGTGAACTTTGCCATCCAAATAATACGAATCCCACTCCGTAGTTATCAGACCGTTGCCGCGATCGGCTATCGCTAGATTATAATTTCTTAAGAGCACATCCATCAAAGCATCCCAGATTCGCTCGTAACCCATAGCAAAGCGGAAGGTCCCCTGATCGACAGGATAAATACCAGGTCGCTGCGTAGAGCCTCCAGCAGAAGCTTTAGCACCGGGAGCAGCGCTAGCTGCTGTCCTTCGGTATTTTTGTAAGAGATCTGTGACGCACCCAGAGAGAGGCAGCTGCAGTCCGGCCAGACACAGAAGCGGGAATAAGCACGAAGAAAAGGCTTTTTTATCGCTTGAGGCAATCCGTCCGGGTAGTGCTGGCATGCGCGTCTCCCTAAGATAGGCTTAAGTTAAAAGGTCTTTCACAACTTCTCGCTCAGCGAGCAGTTCTTTAGTCGTAATACCGATCATTTCTTTTGCAAAAGACGTGAGCTTCAAATCGCGTACGATCTCGTAGCTGCCATCGCCGTTTGAACGGATCGGAAACGAGTAAATCAGTCCAGCAGGGATATCATAAAGTTTTCCATCACTCGGCACCGCGGCTGAAAACCATTCTCCGCTCGGAGTTTTAGTGATGAAACGCTTCACATGGTCAATACACGCAGAAGCTGCCGAAGCTGCTGACGATTTGCCGCGCGCGGCAATGATCGCTGCTCCGCGTTTTTGTACTGTCGCGAAAAAATCACTCTCCAGCCACTTTCTCTCAGTAATGACTTGAGTTACGGGCTTGCCGTTAATCGTCGCATTATCAAAGTCTGGAACCATCGTTGAGCTATGGTTACCCCAGATCGCTAGGTTCTTCACCGCACCGACATTGACTTTAGCTTTGATGGCTAGCTGAGCCCGCGCCCGGTTTTCATCGAGCATAGTCATCGCGGAAAAACGAGTCGCAGGAACGTCGCGGCAGTTGTGCTGCGCGATCAGAGCGTTGGTGTTGCACGGGTTACCAACCACAACGATGCGTACATCAGCTGCCGCGCGCGACAGAGCTTTCCCTTGCGCAACAAAAATAGGACCGTTGTCGCGTATCAAATCGTTACGCTCCATGCCGGGACCCCGTGGCTTAGATCCAACCATGAGACACCAATTGATTCCCTGGAAACCTGCCTCGGGATTATCGTAGATATCGATGCCATCGAGCGCGGGAAAAGCACAATCTTCAAGCTCCATCGCCGTTCCCTCAGCTGCTTTAATAGCCGCTGGAAGTTCGATGAGGCTGAGACGGACAGGCGTATTGGGGCCGAAGAGCTCACCAGAAGCGATACGATAGAGCAGACTATATCCAATCTGACCTGCAGCTCCAGTGACAGCAACGCGGACAGGTTTCGTCATGTCAAGGTCTCCTTAATTTTGAGCAACAACTTCCTATCTCTACTCCCAAAGTCCGCTGAAGGAAAAGCTTAATCCTTGTCTGCTAGCCCCAGCGACTCCGAGCTGAGTTCGATGTTCGGAGTTCGATAGCTAGGCTTGCGTCGATTGAGGTCCCAGTACTGTTCCATCGGCGTATAGCCCTTAGTCAAAGTCCAGTGCACAGGGTGCCCATTTTCTACAAAGTAGAGGACCTTAATCTTTTTGCGACTCTTAAGCTCGGCAACGCATATGTGACAGCCATAGACTTTGACGCTGATCCCATCGACCTTTACCTTGGTCTGCTGAAAGTAGGCCTTCATAAAGGGGCGCGAACAGAAATAGCAGCCCTGGGAAGGAGGAGTCGTTTCCTGCTGCCAACGAGTCAGAAGGTGATTGAAAGAACCACGGTCTTCGATGGAACTCTTGAACTTCTGATAAGTGTCTTCGATCTTCTCCTCAACCCGACGAACCATGGGCACGGCTTCGCCTAAGTGCTGAACATCAAATCCAAAATTAGGAAGTTTAACCAAAGCACTCAAGAGACTCTCCATCATCCGTAGAGCGGTCTCAAAGTCGTTCAGAATCTTGGCGTTATTGACATGGGGAGCTAGATTAGCCAGTGAATTGAGTTTGGTGACAGCTAGTTCGATCTGGGCCACTAATTGTACGTAGCGACGACGATAGGAATAGGCTTTCTCAGGCGCATGGTCGAGTTTGTAGCCCCTGGCTATCATGGCCAATCCGACAGTTATGCATACTAACGCCAAGATTAAAAATATCATGAAGCCCCAGCCAAAATAAAGTTCTCGCCCTCATAGAATAGCAAAGGATCGGGGAAAGTCTGGAGTGACGTTTTCGCCTAGCTGGGCTGCGAGCGTGGGAAACTCTCTTAAGTTTTAGCGCCAAGTACCGAAGAAACTTGGTAAGGAGGAGGGTTTATGCATTATCCAACGTCCCGCACCAATTTTAATAAGATCCTCGATAGCTACATGAATTATGTCGCACTTTATAAACTTTTTAATGGGGGAAGTGTTAAAGGCGTTACCTCCTTTGGGACATTCTATTGGCGCTTCACCTATTACGTCCGTTACGAGAATACGAGTAATGAGCATTTAACCCGCGGCTTATAGACTTGGCAGTCTCCAGCGGATCTAGCTCTTGCATGGACCGTCTTACGAGCGGTCCTCTCTTCCTTTCCCTTGTCCCCCAAAGCTTTTACAAAGATCTTGGCTTAGTCAGTCTATCTGACTTGACCATCTGCCGAGCGCCTTATATAAACAGAATATGGATCAGATTATTGGCTTTGGGTCAACTATGGAAGCTAATGAAACAGAACTAAGAGGGTGGCGCCTGAGGCCGACAGAGGATGGAATCCAGGTCCATGACTCTATCCTTTGGCTCGATGCCCGTTTCACGGGTGACCTCTCTTTTCTTTCGAGCGCTCACTTCCTTACAGGTCGCACCGAAGCCCGCGTGATTACCACCGAAGAGACCGTCAAACTTTTAACGATCAATCGCATCAAACTCAATGCCCTAGTCTGCCCCTACAATCAGGTGGTATCCATCGGTCACCTAAAAATGGAATTGCTACCCTCAGGCGCAGCTCTAGGTGGGGCCTCTCTCTTCGTTGAAACCAGACAGGGCACGCTCCTCTATGCGCCTCAGCTTCAGCCCCACAAGACGGGTATCACGCGTACCATGCAGATGAAAGCGGCTGAGACTCTGATCCTCGGCGCTAGAACGCCTTTTCCGGCCAGCAATCATCCAAGCCGCAAGAAGGAGAAGGACCGTCTTCTCCAAGCCGTCAGCGCTTATGTCCAGCGCGGCGAATTCCCTCTGATTCTCTGTGAGCCCTATGCGGTCGCTCAGGAGATAGCTAAGCTGCTCTCAGAAGCCGGACTACCGCTGGCGGTACATCGCAGCATCTATCGCATCAATAAGATCTATGAATTCTATGGTTCGGATTTGGGTGCCTATAGCCTTCTCCACCGACGCATGCGTGATCCTAAAGTCTTGATTATGCCCTTGCCTGGCAGCAATCGGCACACTACCGAGCGACCTCTACCAGACAGTGGCCCGATCTTTTGCGTAGAAGAATCGCCGATTCAAAACACTAACCCCGACCTTCGACGTCCTGTTGCCGAGCGCTTCATAATCAGCAGTAGCTGCGATGGGCGCGATCTCCGAGCGATTATTCAGACGGTCGACCCCAGGGAAGTCTATTTTACCGGTCCTTACGCTCGCCAATACGAGACGGAGCTCGCCTCGTCCAAGTACCCCGTCCGCGCTCTCTTTCCGAGTCATTTGCCGGTTCTTTTCTGAGCTTTAGCTGATGTCACTACACGCGAAGCTTCAGCTTCTGCATACTCAGATCTCTGACCAAGTACTCACTAAGAGAGGGGCCGGGACCTTTTGAGGTTTTCGGCCCTATTTTTTTCCTAACAGCTGCCTAAATTATCGACGCCCGATAAACAAAAATTATTAATAAATACGAGTACTTATTTAGTTGATCAAAGCTTGCTTAAGAGAGCCTGTTGTTGCTGCTGCTCTCCTTCTAGCTATGGAACAGAATGCCCATGATCAACCTCAAGGTACCGCGCGAAGACGAAAGCCTCCTTATTGAGCAATATTCCCAGCCGGCTTTTCTTCCTCCCCTCTGGCGGATCATTTTTCAAGAAGCTATGCGGGGTCACCATATTATCTTTCCCCGCGCCATCATTGATCTGATGCAGAATCACGATGAATTTAGCCGCATCGCAAAAATTAAAAATGAAACCTTAGAAGAATTCTGCGTCCAGCTCTTCGCTGCCCCTGATTTTACCAGCATACGGACTCTCATCCATTGTTTGCCGATCGAAGAGCAGCAGCAGCTCTTCGTTATATACGTTCATATGATGCGCAGTATTCGCGATACGCATAAACAGACGAGTAACTGATTCCTTCTGGAAGCCAGCCGCTTAGACGAGGAACGCGATTGCGCAAGCTCTGTTACAATGGAAGGACACTCAGGTCCTCTTGTAAGGAGCTCTGCTTCCATGCCTACCTCAACAAAACCCTTGTCTTCGCCGAGCTTTTGGCAAAAGTTCAAAGAGTTCCAAATCATTGACCCTCAAGACGGCTACAGTCAGGAAATCGTCCTTGTTCTAGTCGGATTACTGAGCGCCTTTACCCTGACAGCCCTGGCTAGCTTTTCGCCTTTTGACCCCTCCCTCTACAACTACAGCTTTCCGCCGCGGGTACCGCATAATCTCTGCGGGCTAGTGGGTTCCTATAGCGCCGGATTCCTGATTTATAACCTCGGAGCACTGGCGTTCTTTCTACCCTTGCCCTGGCTATGGATGAGCGTCCAAAATCTTCGTGGTCAAACGCGAGCCTTTAGCAAAACCCGCATCTGCGGCTGGATCGCGATCTCTCTCTGTTTTATGCTTGGTTCTCAGCAGTGGATCGGCGAAATTTCCTTCGAAGGTCTGCCTTACATGGCCGCTGGGGCTATTGGCTATTATGCCCATGCAGTGGTCAACCAAACCCTTGGCATCGCGGGGTTCTATCTTATTTTTGGCGCCACGGTTCTTCTTTCAGCTCTCCTCATTCATCGAAAACCTATTTTAAGACCATTTTTTCAGGGTCTGCAGCAGGTTTTCAAATTTGAGAGACAAGCCAAATTGAAGACTAAGTCTAAAGAGAAGGCTGCTGTCGAAGAAACTCCCAAGACCGCTTCCATCGAAGAAATACCCTCGTCGAGCTTGCTCCTTCGTCAGGATGTCTTAGCCGCGCAGTCAGGACCCAGTACAGAACCACTGCTCTTTAACGCCGACTCGGAAGTAGCGTTGGCCAAGCTCCTGAGTGGCGAGGCGCTCGACAAGCGCGCCGGAGCCAGTCTTGCCCTCCCTGCCTTGGATGAAGATGAAGAAGCTATCGTCAAACTCGACCCCAGCTATCAGTCACCCCCGGCAACTCTCTTCAAATCCAACAATGCTCCACTCGCTTTAAGTGATGAGCAAAAAAAGGAATTCGAGCTCACCGCCGAATCACTGGTCAAATCCTTTGCTGAGTTTGGCATCGGTGGGGAAGTCATCGCTATACAGCCTGGGCCGGTCGTGACGGTCTATGAGTTCCAACCCCATGCTGGGACCAAGCTCGCGAAGGTTACCGGTCTCCTCGATGATATTGCTTTGGCTCTTAAGGTCGACTCGATCTTGATCCACCCCGTGTCTGGTAAGAGGGCTCTGGGCGTTCAGGTGCCCAACAAAAAGCGCGAGATAGTATATCTGGGTGACCTCCTTCAAACCCCAGCTTTTAAAGATGCAAAATCCCCTCTGACTTTCGTTCTCGGTAAGGCCTTAAACGGGGATCCGATCTGCTGCGATCTGGCGTCGATGCCTCACCTTCTGACTGCTGGTCAGACCGGTTCCGGTAAGTCAGTCGCGGTCAACTCGCTACTCTGCAGTCTTATCCTTAAGGCCAGCCCTGAGCAGGTCCGCATGATACTAGTCGATCCCAAAATTCTGGAACTCAAAGTCTATGAAGGCATTCCTCATCTTCTGATGCCAGTCATTACCGAACCTCTCAAAGCTTCCCTAGCTCTCAAGTGGGCTTGTCACGAGATGGACCGCCGTTACCAGCT
>JBGSTX010000156.1:0-13852 GCA_041736305.1 Oligoflexus sp.
TGTGTTCCGGCTGATGCGCTGCAGTTGAACCGAACGCAGCGGGAATATATTTTCAACGCAATCGGCGATTTTGATAAGTATGAACGCTTTTACAGCGACGAGGCTTGTTCGAAACTGCTTTTGGAATACAAGGTCATTGGAACCGTCAATGCTCAAGGGAATGCTCCCGCTGCGACAGATCCAGGCGCGCAGCTGATTAACTTTAATGTTAACGATGCTAGCCTTAAGGTCGTATCAGAATCGCTGCTGCCTTATCTGAATGGGACTAAGACCTGTGGCCGCTCTGACTGGAGCGTTGGCGAAGAGGTGCCCGTACTGAACGCTGATTGCTTGGGGTATACACTGAACAAAGGTGATGTTGTTGCCGATATTTATGATCTCGAAGGCGGGCAGCTCTATTTTGGTAAAGGCTTCTTGTCTCTGGCTGCGGCTGGGGGACGGCCAGATGAACTGAATCGGGAAGTGCCTTATTCTAAGGAGTGAGATAGGGCGGCTGCCGATACGGGATCCACAGCTCTCTGGTTCGAGACTTTAAAGCGCAATCAAACCTTGGATGTGAGAAGCTCGCTCATAGACATGAATGACTTCATCAGAACTATTCATGCGCGTCTTTAAACTCACGGAAACGTAGTTGCCATTTTTTGACCACTTTTCCTGTACCAAACCCGTAGGTATGATGGCCATGAGCTCGGCCTTGCGCTGCTCGGGAATCACAAACTTGAATAGATAAGCCGCGGGCCACTTGTGTACCGCATCGAGATGGATTTTTAAATTGTCGAAAAAGACTGTCATACTTCGTCCTACCTAGTCATTTATGACGTGCTTTATGCTAGGTTATTTTTGCAAGAAAATCAAGAAGAGGCTGTCTGTTTAGATCATATCGACATGCGTGATTTTTGTGGTAGCCGTCGGACTTGCTTGATGAAAATATGAGATTAACGTTTACGTGGCCGTCTTGCTCACCCGGATCGGGAAGGGTAGAGATCCCCGCTGACAAGGAGAAGGGTGATGGTAGAGGAGATTCAAAGTTCCAACGAGCACAAGCTAGAGCAGCTGGGCTCTGATATTCGAGATAAGTTGCGTCCTGCCAAGCAGGAGACTCTCGATCACGCTTCCCATGATGTGAAAATGTTCGTGAGCACGCTCCATCAAATCGAACAGACCGGTAACGTCGATCTTATGGCGAATCTGTTCTCGGAAGCTTGCACCCTCTGGCGTCAAGCCTTCCTCGAACCTCACACAGGACTCGCAGGAGCGCGGCGCTTTTGGAAAGAGTATCTCGATCAGTTCGAAGCTATCCACTCGCGCTTTATACAAGTCACCGAAGCCCAGGGCCTCCTCCTACTCGAGTGGGACAGTCAAGGTCAGCTCAAGGGCGGAAGGCCGATTCACTACACAGGCGTCTCCATCATCCAACTGGATGCAGAGCGCAAGATTCATAGTTTTAAAACCTATTTTGATTCAGCAAATTTCCTCTTGGCCCAGAACGGACAGCATCACTAGATGCTTTTCTCCGGACCTGGGCGTCGATGTAATATTGAGCCTTGTCTCAAACAAAGAAAGGATGGATAGAAATAATGGTCCAATTCAACGATGCGGCCGGGTACGCTGCTGCACAGGATCTGGCTTCAGCGGCCAAGCAGAAGCTGCAAGATGTGGCTGGGCCTGCGGCCGAGCGAGTCGATCTCTTCCTTCGCGACAACATTCATAACCATCCATTCCGTACCTTGGCTGTCGTCGCTGCAGGAGGATACCTTTTAGGACGCCGATCGCATACTATCCCCTGGGTGAAGCTCGCCGAGCTCGGCTTTAGCAACCTCGCCCTCCTGCGATCGCAACACTGAGCTTTTAGAATGTCCTCAAGCTGTGCATGATGCTCTTCTGCCTGCGAAATAGAGCATCATGCTTCACGATAGAGGCTGAATCTTAGGCAAAGCTCTAGCTCAAGAAAAGCTCCTTCCTGAGAAGCGAAGGTCAGGAAGCTCCGAGGGAGGGAAGGACGTCAGCTCTCTTGCTGCCTGCAAGAGCTGACAGACCTCCTCATCTTCGGTCTGCGTAAAATCCTGATACCACTGCCCCACGCTGTAGAAGTTTTCAGGCTGTATGAGGCAAATCATTTCATCGACCCAAACCCTCAAATCCGCACAGGCCCCGGCGGGTGCAAGCGGTACAGCAGCTATTAAAGCCTTCGGGCTGAGGTGGCGGAGAGCTTTGACTCCAGCGAGCATGGTTGAGCCAGTCGCGAGCCCATCATCAATCACAATTACGGTCTTGTCTTGGATCTGTACGGGACTACTCTGGGGACGATAAAGATCTTCCCGACGTTCGATCTCATGCCACTCATGGCTGGCAACAGCCTCAATAGTGTCGCGATCTATAGCCAAGGCCTCAATCACTTCCATATTGAGAACCTGACCACCACCACTAGAAATAGCGCCCATCGCTAGTTCTTTATGTCCCGGCACACCGAGCTTTCGGACTATGAACACGTCGAGAGGTGCATGTAAGGATTTAGCGACTTCAAATGCCACAGGCACCCCGCCGCGCGGTAAAGCAAGGACTAGTAGATCGCTTTGATCGGCATAATTTTCTAGAGCAGCAGCTAGTTGACGACCAGCTTCGCTTCGGTTTTGAAAGGGCCGCATAGGTACCTCCTCAAAAGCAGTCTCACAATCCGAGCAAGCGAGTTTGTCGAAGCATAGTTTATGCCACGTGAATGTCCCACGCTATGCAGTCTTTCACGGAGGTCATCTTTGCAGAGGTTCCTACAGTTGACCTCGCTTCTTATTTATTGCATTGTGAGCTGCCAACCCCATGTTTGGACTAAAGGAATCTCTTTTATGAATAAAATTTCATGTGTATTAGGACTGAGCTTTTTCAGTCTCTGCGCTGCTTCGGCTATGGCTCAGGATGCTGATGATGGAATCGAATTTCCAGCTTGTATGACGCTGAATGAGGAAACTCTTACTGAGCCTGTTTCATTTGTCTGGAAAAACAGTCGCGACACTCCCGTGCACCTGCTCTTCTCCTATAAAGATACAGATGGTGTGTGGCGCAGTGACGACACTCTACTTCCCGCAAATGGCCAAAAACCAGTTGAGATCCTGAGTCGCTGCGTTTACTGGTATGCGAAACGCGGCAAGGCTATCTACACACCAAAGACTGAGAAAAACGCGATCAGCTCAGTGAACCTCAACTTCGACGGCAAGTCTGTGAAAAGCATTATGCTCGATCTCTCAGGCAACGAAGGCCAAAAATTCAGCTTCACGCTCAAGTAGCCTAAACAGCAGAAACTAAGGCTGACGGCAGGTTCTCCTGCCGAGGCCGGTTCGCAAAAGTCTGCTGAAACTCTGCTATTCTCCTTGCCCCAAGGCGTCCAAGTTGTTAGCTTCGCTCCTTCTCTGAGCGAGGAATTTATGACGCGAATGATTGGACTTTTGGGTATTGGATTTATTCTCCTCGTTTGCTACCTGCTGTCAGATAAGCGCAAATTAATTGACTGGCGAACTGTGTTGATTGGCCTACTCCTTCAGTTGGTTTTCGCCATTAGCCTCATTGGGATTCCGGCAGCAGGAATTCAGGGACCTTTTTTTACAATATTTTCGTGGGCTAATACGGCTATCTTGAAAGTGATAAGCGTCTCTGACGAGGGGGCTGGCTTCCTCTTTGGCGAACTCGGCAATAGCGACAAATACGGTTTTCTCGTTGCTTTTCGAGTCCTTCCGACCATTATTTTCTTTTCTTCCCTGATGGGGGTCCTTTACTACTTAGGCATCATGCAGCGGCTGGTCTATGGCATAGCGGTTGTCATGCATAGAACGCTCCGGATCAGCGGAGCAGAAGCTCTAGCGGCATCTGCCGAAATATTTGTTGGCCAGACCGAATCGCCTCTCATGATCGCCCCCTATATGAAAACGCTGACGAGATCCGAGCTTTTGGCACTCATGACAGGCGGAATGGCCACTGTAGCAGGGGGAGTTTTGGCTGCTTATGTAGGTATGCTGCAGCCACTCATCCCGGAGATTGGGGCTCATCTCTTGACTGCTAGTATTATGGCAGCACCCGCGGCTCTTATTCTTTCGAAAATGCTCGTACCCGAGACAGAAGTCCCAACGACCCTTGGCAAAGTGACTCTGATCGTCGAAAAAAACCATGTAAACGTTATTGATGCCGCCGCCCACGGTGCCAGCGAAGGGACGCGACTGGCTCTCAACGTCGGAGGAACGCTGATAGCCTTCGTTTCGCTCATGGCTCTCTTCAATGCAATTTTTGCCAAGGTAGGGGCCGGAGTGGGTCTCGATATCCTAGTTGGGCAGAGATTCACTCTCGAGCTCGTGCTGGGTTGGGTCTTTGCCCCGCTGGCCTTTTTGATTGGAGTGCCATGGAGCGAAGCCGTACAGGTCGGTCAGCTGCTCGGTAAGAAGCTCGTGCTCAACGAATTTGTAGCCTATTTAGATTTAGCGACGAGCGGCAGCTCACTTTCTCAGCGCACGACTATTATCGCCTCTTACGCCCTTTGTGGTTTTGCCAATTTTAGTTCGATTGCGATCCAGCTAGGGGGCACTGGCGGGCTCGTTCCCGAACGTCGAGGGGATATCGCCAGACTCGGTTTTCGAGCGCTTCTAGCCGGCACTTTTGCAACTTGCATGACGGCAGCCATCGTCGGTCTGCTCATTTAGTTCTGTCTGAATTTTTCCATGTCAATAGATACTTAACTAAGCAAAGGCCTCGCTGAGTAATCATACCGGTGCTCGCAGAAGTTGACCTAGACCGCCATTAGACTAGAATTTCTAAGCAGATGGGATAGCACGCCCGTCTTAAGAAAAGCGGAATGGACAACAAGGGAAGGGAAAATATAATGGAACTCTCCAGGAAGTCCTCTATCAGCCGGCCAGCTTGCTTTCTAGCAGGTGCAGCCATTGGATCAGCTTATACCTTTTATTTCGATCCCGTCCGAGGCCGTGCACGCCGGGCTCTAACGCGCGACAAGCTCGTCCGATTTGCGCATGATACTTCTCGTTATACCGACCGTCAGTTCAGAAATCTCAGCAATCGACTTCAAGGTGCGATCGCGCGCGCCAGCTCTCTGCTCCGCATAGACGAAGTTCCTGACGACGAGACTCTCGTTCAGCGCGTGCGTTCAGAAATGGGCCGGAAGGTGAAAAATCCAGGTCTTATCGAAGTCACTGCGGTCAGTGGCTACGTGACGCTGAAGGGTCAGGTGGCTCTCCATGAACTCGAAGGGCTTATTCTTTGCGTTCGCAAAGTAAGAGGCGTGCACCACATCGACAATGAATTGGAAACGAGGGAAAGCCGCGAGTCCGGGGTCCCACTGTCAAGCGAATCTCGCGTCTATATGTAAGGCAGCTAGTCGAAACGTTTAATGTAGGAGCAGCGCTTGCAGAGTTCCTCGACCAGCTTGCCTTGAGCAAAGCCCTGGCGCATGGCTTCCGCGCGAGGGCTGGCGAGGATATCCTCTAGCGACTGTTCGTGGATGTTGCCGAGGGCGATGACGCCCTCCTTATCGAGGCAGCAGGGTACGACGGTACCGTCAACAAGAATGCCGATATGCGAACTCAGTCCATAGCAGCGACCTCTATCGCCCAGATAGGGTCGCTCCAGTCCAGGCCAGATGAATTCAGTATCGAAGTGAAGGTAGAGCCGATTGCGAACCTTCAGACCTTTCTTTTGCCGAACGTCGATACTTGCAGGTGGCTGAAAGAGGAAGCGCTCTTTGATGGCCTCCAGCATAGCGAGGTTGGAAGAGCTTTCGCCTCGAGGGTCCGCTAGGTTCCACAAGCGATAATTGATATAGAGATCAGGTCGCGCCTCGAAAGCCGCCTCGGTAAAGCGGAAGATGCGTTCGAGATAGGCGCTAGGGTCCTGCTGCGGAAAATTATCGCGAAAGCTATGCAGTGAGAAATTAACCTGACGGAAAGCAGGATGCAGCAGTAGGCGACTTGCCTTGCTGCGGAGAAGAACCCCATTGCTGACGAGGAAAATTCGCACTCCCGCGTCCGCCGCGATTTCTACTAAAGTCTCCAGTTCAGGATGGAGGAGAGGCTCGCCCATCAGATGCAGGCAAATTTCCTCGCTTAAAGGACCCGCAGCGGCCACTATTTTTTTAAAATCGTCCACGCCGATCAGGCCCTTTTGACGAGCGACCGGTGGACAGAAACTGCACTGCAGATTGCAGACGTTGCTGATCTCGATGTGAACTTTTTTAAAACGTCGAACTTCCTGAGGAACTCGATCCGTGTGCGGGATCTTTTCAAAGCTTTGCAGCACGCTTGGCTCGCTTCCTTGCAGATAAACAAAAGAGCTCTATCCTGACATTCTCTAGGTATTAGGCGGCCCGAAGCCAAAACGCAAGATCTTGTACCCCCTGCCTCGCGGCTGGGTAAAAATGGTATAATGGTCTCCATCGGGGCGTTCTCGGCATTTGGAGGCAAGCAGGCTAATGGATTACCAAAAACTCATCTCTCTCAAGTCGGCCCAAGAAGCCCCCGCCAGTAGTTTTATCGTCTTGGCCGATGTGCGCGGTTCGACTGCTGCTATCAAAGCGGGTCGCTACCGCGATGTCAATATGATTGGGACAGCTTGCATTGCCGCCATTCGCAATAACTTTTCGGCTCGCCGTGTACCTTATGTCTTCGGCGGCGATGGCGCCACTTTCCTCGTCGAAGCCGATGACCTTGAGATTTGCTTACATCACCTCAGCTCAGTGCAGCGACTGGCTCAAGGGAATCTCCGGCTCGATCTCCGCGTCGGCTATCTACAGGTCAGCAAAATCCGCGAGCTAGGGGGCGAAATTTTTTATGGTTTCCTCAGCTGGAGCGAAACGGAATGCCTGCCTTTCTTTCGCGGCGATGGTCTCAGCCTCGCTGAGAAATTGATCAAAGAGACTTTTCCTGACGAGCTTCCTCAGTGGAAGAAAGAAGATTCTGTATCGAATGAAGCCGTCAAGGGAGTCTCATGCCGACTTGAACCCTTCGCCTCTCTTCGTGGGAGAGTCTTGAGTATACTGGTCGAACCAACTGTGCCATTTCATGAAGAAGATGCCGTATTTCAGCAGATTTTCAGCGTGGTTCAGGGGCGTGGGACCATCGCTCGCCTCAGCCCTGTCACGCGGCGGAATATGAAGCGGGGCTGGGTCAACACCAGCTGGTGGGGAGAGGCACGCTTGCAAAGCAAGGCGAGTGGGCTCGGAGCGCTGATAAAAAGTTCACTGGCGACGCTGATCAGCTTTCTGCTCGTGAAAGCCCTCTTCCGCTTTCAAAAAAATACGGAGGTAATGGGCGACCCTGAAGCCTATACCCAGGCTCTCTTGCAGCAGTCGGACTGGATAAAGATCGATGGGACGCTCCGCTTAGTCATCGACGTCGAAGCGATCGAAGAACAAGAACTACGCAAGGTGCTAGGCGAGTTGGAAGCTCAGGGCAAACTGCTCTATGGGATACATGCTTCGAAGTCGGCTCTGATGACTTGCCATTTTCAATCGGGGGTCGGTCAGCGTCACGTCCACTTCATTGACGGGTCGGATGGTGGCCTCACCCTGGCGGCGGTGGAACTCAAAAGAAAGAAAGTGAGCCAGTCGCCAGCTCCAGCTCTTTCAAAAAAAGGTGCCTAAATTCTCGCAGCGGAAATTGTAGCCTGGCGACTTCCCCCTAAAACGAGTTACAACTCGGCTAGAAGGAGGGGGATGATGAAAGAGCCAGATGAAATCTACTCTAGCGTCTCGGTCGAAGAACTGCGGCGTGAACTGGTCACCATGGTCGAAAGCGAGCTCACCCCGGTGGCCTTGCGCTACGGATTTGCGACTGAGCCACTGGAAGACAAAATCAAGTGGCGGCCGCTGGTCCTCTTGCTCGGCAACTATTCTTCGGGCAAATCAACTCTCATCAACGAGTTGCTTGGCGTCAATATTCAGCAGACCGGTCAAGCTCCCACCGACGATTCTTTCACCGTCATCACCTATAAGGAAAAGTCGGATCCTTGGGATGAACGAGACGGTATGGTCCTGCTCAACGATGCCCGTTATCCTTTTTCTCATCTGAAAAAACAGGGTCAGCGCTTTGCCGCTCACTTTCGGCTCAAACAACTCGAATCGCCTATTCTTAAAAACCTCGCACTGATCGATACTCCCGGCATGTTGGATTCCGTGACGGAAAAAGACCGAGGCTACAACTACCAGGAAGTCATCGCCGAGCTGGCCAGCATTGCCGATTTAATTCTTGTCCTCTTCGATCCACACAAGGCCGGAACTGTCCGTGAGACCTATCAAAGCCTGCGGCAGACCTTGCCCCGCGTGACTTTCGAAGATCGCATGCTTTTCGTTCTCAACCGCATCGACGAATGTTCGAACCTCCATGATTTCATGCGCGTGTACGGAACGCTCTGTTGGAATCTCTCGCAGATGACAGGCAGAAAAGATATCCCTCCTATCTACCTGACCCACAGCGAAACGGAGATGAGGAACAAGCCGAACTTTCTCGATCTCCTGAAAAATCAAAGAAGCGAGCTGAAGGATGCCATCCTCCGCGCTCCCAAATATCGCCTCGATCATCTCGCGACCTACATCGAGACGCAGGGGGAGCAGCTGACCCACTACTTGGAGGGCATAAAAGCCTACGGTCTGCGTCGGCAGCTCGTCCAGGTGAAGTCCATCGCTGTAGGAATTGTTGTGGCTTTGGTGATCGGTGCGGTTTCGTACTGGGGACTAGGGCAGGGCGTTGCTCTCAGCGCAGATCTCTCGATGGGCCTCGGAATACTCGCTGCCCTGGGAGTCTTAGCCATCTGGCTGCTTTTCATCGCACCTTGGGTCTTAGATAGTTTTCATCGTAACATGCTGCGCACGGCCAAGACTCTTACGCCTCTCACGCGGCAGAACCGGCAGGAAACCTGGGAGCAAATCGAAGGTCCGCTCGCATCTTATTTAGAGGGGAACAAAGGCCGCGTCCCTCTTCGCGCCGTTAAGCGCGATTTCAAGCAGGTGCGCAGTATCGTATCTGCGGCGGCCAAGAGAGCGCGCGAGCGCAGCGCTTCTCTTGGAATACCTAAACCTTAAGGCACCGGCGCCGCGAAGGGCAGTTCACACATTACCAGCAATTCTGGATCCGACTTAGCGCAAAGTAAAGTTCCGCAAGTAAAGATGTCACCATGATAGTAGTCTGGACAAGCTGGGTTGCCGCTGATACCGGGAGCTCGCTTAGAGCCCGCATGAGCCTCGCAGGTTGCAAGCATATTTGGATCGGCCTTTGCGCAGAAATAGGCACCGCAGAGAGTAATGTCTCCATAGTAGCCAGCGGTAGGACAGTAGTTATTGCCGCTTGGGCCTTTTTCTCCTGCTTTAGGTACGACTTTCACCTGTCCCGCTGCTTTTAGTTTTTGGAGTTCTTCTTCGGCTGTCTTCTTTTGAAGCTCCGTTTCCTTCAGTTGAGCAGCAAGATCATCGAGCTTCTTTTGCAATGAGCCGCCTTCTTCATCGGGAGTGTCACCGTCCGAGGGTTCGTCGGTATCAGTCGAATCACCGTCGCTTGCGTCTTCGCCTTCGTCATCCGCACCCTTGGGCGGGTTTATTGGTTTGCTATTTCCAGTTCCTACACTGGCCGTCGATGGGCTTTCGTTGGAACGAGCTTTACATGCTCCTGTGAAAACCGTGAGAAACATACTCAATAAGATCATCTGCAACGCATTCATTAATTTTCTCCCTCAACCGAATTTTATGATCTGCTGACCAAGTCATTGCAGCTTCCGTGCCGTAAGGATTGGTGGGCAAGGCTTTGAGGGGCTGGACACCGGCGATCCTGCTTTCTATGACGCAGAAGCGGGGCAGCTTCCTGAAATCGGGAGGAAAAACGCTTTACAAGGGAACGAGCCTGAAATATTGTTTCGAACTCAAGGGCGCGTTAGCCAAGCGGCTAGGCAGCTGATTGCAAATCAGTTCAGATCGGTTCGACTCCGGTACGCGCCTCTCGAGTCCTTGCCTTAGAGCCAATCCGCTCAGTTTTTCTCGCTATTTATCCTTCTCTCTAAACAAGTGACAAATTTTTTGCCAGAGCTCTCGAACTATTATCCAAGCAATCAAAGTGTCGCGCAGATAGCGGCGAGCCAGACGTCTTGGCTCCTGAGCTAGACGAAAGATCCATTCTATTCCAGATTTTTGCATCCAAATTGGCGCCCTTTGGACATTTCCAGCAGAAAAATCAATACCTGCGCCTATCCCGAGAAGCACTCCCGCCCCTAGTTTTTGATAGTTGGCGTGCATCCAGAGTTCCTGTTTCGGGGCCCCCAGACCCACAAAAACAATGGCTGCAGCTGATGCGCGCAAGAGCCCTACGATGCGTTCCAGTTCAAGAGGGTTCTGTCCAAAACCTAAAGGGGGACTGTACGTTCCGACGACACTCAGACCAGGATAAGCGCGCTCGAGCCGCTCCTTAGCACGCTCAGCGACGCCCGGGCCGGCCCCTAGGAGAAAAATGGGCAAGCCTCTTTGAGCAGCTCCTGCACAAACGAGAGGCATGAGCTCAGATCCGGTGACGCGCTCGGGTAGAGCCGGGCCTAGCAGCTTGGAAGCCCAGACAAGGGGCATGCCGTCGGCTATCACCAGATGAGCTGATGCGTAGGCTTTCTGCAGACCGACATCGTGCTCCAGCATGACGAGGTGATCGCTGTTAGGTGTCACCACGTAGCTGCAGTGAGTGCCGGTGCTAGCAGCCTTGAGGACCCAGTCGGTGGCCTCTTTTAGAGTCACGACGTCGATACGAGCGCGACCGAGTTGGAAACGCGTTCTCACAATTTTGACCTCACAGATGGTGAAAGGCAGCAGCAGAAAAGCCAGCAGAAGCTGACTGCTATACATTTTAGGAGAGCTCTGAGCCGCACGGAAGAGAATTTACTATTCGGTGCTGAGCTTCTATACTGAAAGCTCATTTTCCCAAAGCGAGGATCGCAGATATGATGCCACATGGCTTCTTCACCGGCTTATGGCTGCTGAGTTTTCTATCGCTGCCTGCCCTGGGGGCTGTTAGCGTCCAATTTAAAGTCCCGGCGAAGCCCCGCATGATCAGCCCCTATATCTACGGATTTGGGACCTACATGCGCGAAGACAGGAATTTCGAGCAGATTTGGGATATGCAGCCTACCCTTTATCGTTGGGGGGGCAATACTTCGAGTCGCTTCAATTATAAAATTGATGCTTGGAACGCAGCCCAGGATTGGTTCTGGCACAACTATGGTGCACACAAGAAGGGTATGATCGATAGTTTCATGGAAGAAAACCGGCGGCAGGGGGTCGCTTCGATGATTACCCTGCCGATTATGGGTTGGGTGGCGAAGGATAGAGATTCTTACAGTTACCCGCGCTCGCTCTATCCAAAGCAGCAGCACTACGAAGGCGACGCGGGCAATGGGATCGATCTCGACGGTAAACTCCTGAAAGCCGACCCGAAGCGGACGAGCATAGAGATCGACCCCTCCTTTGTCGCAGGATGGGTGCAGAAACTGAAAAAACAGTTTGGCTCCTCGCCGCATTTCTACATCATGGACAACGAGCCCATGCTCTGGAATTCAACGCACCGCGACGTTCATCCCGAGCCTGAACGATACGATAGCTACCTCGAGCGCTACGTTGCCTTTGCCAAAGCGGTGCGCGAGGCGGATGCAGAGGCCGTGATCGTGGGCCCGGCGGCCTGGGGCTGGATGGAAATGCAGTACTCGGCTTATGACGTCGAAGGCCCAGCCAACAATTGGAAAAAGCAAGTCGACCGCAAGGCGCATGGCGATAAGCCGTTTCTCAGCTGGTTTCTCGAGCAACTCTCCCTCCGTGAGAAGAAACTCAACATGCGGCTGCTCGATATCCTCGATGTCCACTATTATCCGGAGAAGGATCGCTGGCCGCAGGGGGACGATCAGCATCCCGGCCGTCGCAAAGAGTTGTTTGCCGCGACCCGCTCGCTCTGGGATCGCTCCTATAGGGATAACAGCTGGATCGACGAGAAAATCTACTTTATTCCTCGCCTGCAGGAAATGGCGCAAAAATTCCGACCCGGGACCAAGGTTTCCATAGGCGAATACAACTTTCGCTCGGAGTACGACATTTCAGGTGCCATAGCCCAGGCCGAGACTCTCGGTATTTTTGCTAGCACCGATCTCTATGCGGCCCAGTACTGGGATTTCCCAAAGAAAGACGGCAGTCACCGCGATGCTTTTCTTCTCTTCCGTAATTATGATGGGAAGAAGAGTAGCTTCGCATCCGAATGGGTGGATAATACGGTGGGGAGCCGCGAAAATGTTTCCGTTTTTGCCGCTCAAGATCGGGCCAAGAAGAAGGTCACCATCGTCTTGATCAATAAGCAACTGAGCGCGAAGGAAAGCTTCACGCTCGATCTCGCTACCTGGCCTCTGGCCAAAAGCCTGAGAGTCTACAGCATGAATCCCAATAAGAAGGAGGAGCTAGGACGCAGCCAGCTCACCCTGGCGAACAAGAAAACCGCGACGATCGATGCGCCGGCCATGAGCCTTCATATGGTCGAACTTATTTACTGACGATCACTAAGGAGTCGCCGTGCTATTAGCAAGCCATATCCTCTTCCTCTGCTGCGCCCTGCTGCTGCTTGCTTATCAAGCTCCTTATCACTGGCTACTGGCTCGGATCGTTCAGATGGTTTACACGCGCCAAGCTCCAGGTATAAGGCGTGACAGAGGGCGCAGCTTTGTGATTCTGGTGCCCGCTCACAACGAAGAGGATGGTCTACCCGCAACATTGGATAGCCTGCGTTGCCTGAGCTATCCTAAGTCCCTCTACGAAATTATCGTCATCGCTGACAACTGCCAGGATCGAACAGCTGAGGTCGCGCGAGCTCGCGATGTTACAGTGCTGGAGCGCAGTGATGCGCAGAAGAAGAGTAAGGGTTATGCTTTAGAATTTGCGCTTCAGCACTTGCAGCAGCGCGCTGCAAAGCCTGCCGCTGTCGTCGTGATTGATGCTGATACGCGTGTCGACGCGAGCCTGCTAGAGATTTTTGCTGGCGAACTTGCGAGCGGCAAGGATTGGATTCAAGCCTACTATTCGGTATCGAATCCCGATGAAAGTCAGAAGACGAAACTTATGACCTATGCCTTTTCGCTCTTCAATGGCATTTGGCTGCTGGGACAGGATTTCCTCGGGCTCGGTTCCGCATTGAGGGGCAATGGGATGTGTTTTTCTTGGGCTGGTCTCCAACGCTGTCCTTGGCAAGCCTATGGATTGGCCGAGGATCTCGAGTTTAGTTGGCGTCTCCGTCTGGCTGGTGAAAAGGTTCACTTCACGGCCGCGGCTCGAGTCTATGGCGAAATGATTGCTGGCCAGGCTCAGGCAGCCGCATCCCAGCGGCAGCGCTGGGAACACGGGCGCAAAGGCCTAGAAGCCACTTTTGGCCAAGAGCTGCGGGAGAGCTCGTTTGCTGGGGAGCGCCTCTTTCTCCTAAAGACCGATCTCAAGATGCCTCCCCTCAGCCGCTATGTGAGCGTTTTGGGCCTCAGTCTTGTCCTGCTCCTCCTGGCGCGTAAGACCATGACGGCTGGATTTCACGGCCCTCTCATCAGCCTCGTTGGGATCACCCTCTTAACGGTCCTTTTTCTCTATCTTTTCAGTCCTTTTTACTGTCTTGGCCTGCCGCTTCGCTACGGTCTCTCTCTCCTCAGAGCCCCTTTCTACATGCTTTGGAAACTGCGCCTTGCTTTTAGGCCGGCCCCCAGTGCTTGGGCGCGTGCAACTCGGAAAAACGATTCCCCGGGAAAATCTGCGAGCAAGTAAGCTCCTTTTGCTTCAGGTTTACTGAGATTTTGTTGTATGTAAGCTTGGACTCGGGAT
>JBGSTX010000178.1:0-14110 GCA_041736305.1 Oligoflexus sp.
AGCGCTCAATGGACTCAAAGAGCCTTCTGGAAAGCCAAGTAGAGTCTCCGCGCCAACCAAATTTATCCCGTTTGAAAGCAGATAGACTAGCAAAAGAGCCGTCGAACCCCAGAGGATGACTCCCTGAAGAAAAGCTTCGCTCAGTCTCTCTCCATCAGATAAATAGCTCGCGGTGTAGCCTCCAGCAAACATCGAAGCGACGGTTAAGACAAACAGCCAGACCGGAGTGCCTCCTCCCTGCTGGTTCGCTTCCAAAGTTCCGGTGATGGCTGCTGCAAAGGATCCAATGACCATAAACATCGTCATGGCGACTAGGATCCCTCCAAGCGTAGCTCCCCAAGCGATACGACTTCGGACTTTCATTGCTTCGCTTTCAGCTGTTACATCTAGCATAAAGTCAGGCTCCTGCATGAACGATGGATATGTTTTAACCCGGGGGTCAACCTGGGTACACGGACAGGATGGACAAGCATGAAAAATCAGCCCTTCTCTCGACGCTTCTCCTGGGCTCTGCAGGGAATCTGGGTGACTTGGCAGCGGGAGGCGAGTTTTCGCACGCATGTCGTCTGCCTAGGTCTTCTTATTGTCTTGGTCCTGTTGGTCCAACCGAGCCTCATCTGGTGCGCTTTTCTGCTCTCGAGCTCTTCAGCTGTCCTCGTCACCGAGCTGCTCAACACAGCTCTAGAAGAGGCGATGGACCTCATCCATCCGGAGCTACATCCCGTCGTTAAACGCATCAAAGACGGGGCAGCGGGTGCGGTGCTTATAGCCAGTGGGAGCGCAGTCGGCATTTTTTGCCTTTTCCTTTGGGCCCACTTTCATAAGAGCTTTTTTTTAGCACAATATGAAACCCCCTGAATACATGTAGCCTTCAGCTAGGGAGGGTGTCCGCTTTAACAGCCCCGCGCGTTCCTATAGGCTTCTGGGCTCCTACTGTAGAATCAGAGCGCGTTTGATGCTCAATTTCAGCGTTCAGTTCAGTGCCCAAGAGAACAGCGTAGGAAAGCATATAAAGCCAGAGAAGCAGAATCACGACCCCTGCTATACTGCCGTAAGTTTTGTTATAAGACCCAAAGCGGTCGACATAAAATGCCAAACCCAAAGAAGCCAGGAGAATGATCAGAGTCGCGGTCAAGGTCCCGATAGTAACCCAACGCCACTTAGGTTCAGCTCGAGATGGTCCGTATCGATTTAATATAGCCAAGCCTACGATGAATAGTGCCGCTAGGAGAGGCCAGCGCATCAGGAGCAAGAGTTCGTCGCGGAAACTAGTGAGACCAATAAAGTCGAGTACCACAGGCAAGATGGCAACCAAGGCAGCCGCAGAAATAACGGTAACGACTCCCCCCAGAGTCAGGAGCAGAGCCTGAGCCTGCAAGCGAAAGAAACCTCGCTTCTCCTCCTCATCGTAGGCGATGTTCATCCCTTGAATAAGTGATTTGGATCCGCTGGAAGCCGTCCAGAGCGCCACGACTATGCTGACGATCGCGCTGAGTCCGAGTTTGGTTCCAGAGTTGCTGCTGATCTTATGCATCTGCTCGGCTAGAAGCGCTGCAGCATCACGCGGCATAATTTCGTAGAGTGAGCTGATATGGGTCTCGACCTGAGTTGGATCAGCGAAGAGACCGTATATAGAAACCGTCGCGAGCAAGAGAGGGAAGAGGGAGAAAAGCGCATAATAGGCTATCGCAGCCGCCATGAGTCCAATCTGGTCAGAACTCACCTCGTTTTTGACTCGGATCAGGATCTCTTTCCAATCGGCCCACTTGAATTGCAGCGGGGAATTAGCATGGGGATAATCAAGGGAAGGCCGCCTTTTGCGCTTGGAGTCATTTTTTGACTCAGTGTAGGGTATTGAAGGGCTGGTGCTCATAAATTCCTCCTGGGACACGCTTCAGATCGAGTAAAAAGGGAAATTTGGCGCCGTTTTGACCTATTTCGCAGCTTACTCTCGAGCTTAGATAGCAGAAGCGATGCCAAAATTCGGAAACGCGTAAAGAAAATATAAAAAAAAGCACTCATCGAGCGATGAGTGCCAAGATTAGACAGGTAGATCTATGGTTTAGGACTTCTTCGTTTTTTTCCGACCGCTGGTCTTTTTCTTAGCTCCAGCTCCACGGCTTTTGACTTTTGATTTTGCTTTGGCCTTAGAAGCTGGCTTTCTGGCCGTTTTTGCTTTGCCCTTACCCTTGGCTTTAGTGGGTTTGGACTTAGACTTTTTAGCTCCCTTGCTCTTCGATTTAGCAGGTGCTTTTTTACTTTTTGCTTTGGTTTTCGTCTTGGCTTTGGTTTTGGCCTTGCTTTTACTTTTACTCTTGCCTGCAGTTTTCTTCTTTGCCGTCTTAGCCTTCGACTTACGTTTCGCGCTCTTCACCGAGCTCTTCTTGGCCGGGGATTTCCGGGCTTTTTTGCTGGGTTTTTCGTCGTCATCGGTCTCTTCATCGGAGTCGGATGTTTCGTCTTCCTCATCATCGTCTGCCTCGGCCTCCTCATCCGCCTCATCTTCGTCGGAATCATCGTCTTCTATATCTTCTTCATCGTCGCTATCATCCGCTTCTTCATTCTCGTCTGTGCTGTCGCTGCTCTCAGAATCTTCATCGTCACCTGCGGCCGAAGCCTTGCTTGACCAAGCCTGTCCGGCGGTGCTTAGAATGCTGTCAATCGCCGTCATGATTTTTTGTAGCTCGATGTCGAGGTGAGAGGGCTCATCGATTTCATTCAGAGATCCGATTATATACCGGACCCTGCTCTGAACCTCGTGCTCGAGTTGGCTGAGCAAATGCTCATAAGCTTCGACATGGGCATAGGACGCAAAAATCTTTTTGAGCTTATCGCCTATAGCCGGTTTCGTTTGTATCATCCGTTGCAGCAGTACTAGATAATTTTGCGAATCTAACTCCATAGTCAACCCCGAAGCGATGAAACCTTAAATTTAAAGCGTGCATGTAACACGCCGATGCTTCGCCAAGCAAACATCTTTAGTCAATCTACGCATGATCCGAGGGTATAATCAAGTTCTTGTGCGAGTATTTTCAAAGATCTACGCATTTTGCCACGAGCTTGCCGTTTGTCTTTCGCAAATTTTTAAATTCTCGAACTGCCCTGCAAAGCGCTCAGGGATTGGGTCCAAGATCCAAGCACATGAAAAAACCCACTGGGGACAAGCCCGAGGGATGGAGATAGGTCCACGGCTGAAAAGTCTCCTGCCTCTATAAAGACAGCCATTCAGATGTAGGTCAAGCGGAGCGGTAAGCTGCAAAGGGATATTGCTGGCAAGAAAAATGCAGAGACAGACCTTGATCCCTTCGTGAGGCCAGTGATGCTTTTCAAGCATGTTCTGAAATACCCAATCGCTTTTTAATTTTCAGTTTGGGAGATGAGCGCATGAGTCAAAATGAGAACAATGAACACGAAGAAATCCATGCCGGGACAGTCGACGATCAGCAGCCTGGACGTGAATATTACATGCATCCTTCCCCTAAATTTGATGATGCCGCCTATGTCGGCACAAGGAAACTCGCTGACCAGGTCGTCCTGATCACCGGTGGGGACAGCGGGATAGGCCGGGCCATCGCTGTTCTAGCAGCGAAGGAAGGGGCTGACATCGCCATTGTCTATCTCGACGAGCATCAGGACGCACAAGACACCAAACACATCGTCGAAGGCTATGGACGCCAGTGCCTGCTCATCGCAGGCGACGTTGGGGACGAAGCCTTTTGCAAGGAGGCAGTCCACCGAGCTGTTGAAGGGCTCGGTCGCTTAGACTGTATGATCCTCAACGCGGCCGAGCAACACCCCGTCGCCGACATTGCGGATATTTCCGCTGAACAGCTGGAAAGAACCTTCAGGACTAACATTTTTTCGCATTTCTATCTCACTAAAGCCGCTCTCGATCACCTCCACGTTGGTTCGACTATTATTACCTGCTCTTCCGTCAACGCCTACCGGGGCCACGATTCTTTGATCGATTACTCGGCTACCAAAGGAGCTATCACCGCATTTACCCGCTCGCTGGCGCGGGCGCTGGTTAAGCGAGGGATCCGCGTTAATAGCGTTGCGCCTGGGCCCATCTGGACCCCACTGATTACCTCTACCTTCCCCCCCGAAGAAGTCGCATCATTCGGGCAAAACACACCGATGGGTCGGGCCGGAGAGCCGGTTGAAGTGGCGAAGTGCTTTATATTCTTAGCCTCGCATGACTCGTCCTACCTCACCGGACAAACCCTGCACCCAGATGGTGGCATGTTCGTTACTAGCTGATAGGCCACTTTTTTGGGGGTTTGGCATGCTTGGTGATATTGAACGCAGCAAGATTTGGCACTGGAAACGCTACCTTGAAGGACTACGCTACCCGGCCGTTAAAGAAGATATCCTGGTTAAAGCTCGACGAATGAATGCACCGGCTGAAATGATCGACTTGCTGCTTGGCTCGCCGGAGCGGCGGTATGAGAAGGTGGAGGAGGTTCTTGAGCTTATTGAGGCTCTGGACGTGAGGAGAGATCCGGAAGGCCGCTGAACTTGCAGCTTTTACTCCGGATTTGCTTGTATCTTGCACTGAAGATGGGCTGGGGCTGGGGCTGGGTTTTGGTTCTCATTCGGGACCTGGTTCGGGTTCGGGGTCTGGTTCGGGATCTAATTCGGGATCCAGCTGATAGCTGTGAGTTGATGGAGGAGGTAGAGATTTCTGATCTTTAGATCAGAGATCTCTACCTACCTACCCCCCTCGTAATTCCTAATCCTCTCTATCAACTTCGGACGAACCATATTCGTCCGATCCGGAATACCCAAAACATCCGCCATCCTCAATAAATCCTCATCACTAAAACGATCAAACTCATTCCTCAAATCAAGAGGAATCGCCGGCGTAGGATCATGATGAGTCACCGGATCATGAATCTCCTCCGTAATCTGACCCACCGCCTCAAGCTGCGTATCCACCGACTCCGAACTGTAGTCGGAATCACCCAAAAGCCGGTCCTTACGCTCATAACTCCACGAATCATCAGTATCCGCCGTACTACCACCCGAAACTATAGTATGACCCTTCAAAGCCATATCATCCCGATTCGCCATATGAGCCGTCTCCTCAAAAATCGTCTCCTGATCCTCCGAAAGCTCCTCACTATCCTGACCCAAACGCTCAGGAACACGACCCCCCTTCCCCTTAAACGATGCCCCGCTTTGACCGTGATTGCGTACCTTACTTACCTTCACTGTAGTCATAAAACCTCCTGTTTGGCTGTCGCCCAAGCTCCACCAAAGAACATGCAAGAAGAATGCTATCACTCAGGATTTCTACGGAAAAGTTCTAGCTGAACCGCAGAATCAGCCAAGTTTGAAAATTAATAAACTACTGCGTAAAAAAAGCTTGCCTTAAATATGTCGCTCTGCCATATACGTCGAGCACCAAATCAAAATAGCATAGCAAATAAAACTCAAATCAGAACGATGGAGCTCCGATATGAAAGTTCAAACCATAAGCGCCTCCGCAATAATCGCTCTTGCTCTTGTAATCATCGGCTGCGGCAAAGATTCGAATAACAAAAAATCCTCTATAGACCCTGCACCAATCCCCAATAATGATAGCTTCTTCCCCGAAGATCAGTTCGGCGATAATTCTGATGAATTCAACGGATCCTGCGGTCAATCACAAAATGGCTGCAATTCAGATTCGGATAGTCCCCGTCTTACTATCGTCTCTTCGCAATCTTGGCGCTACACAAACGCCAACCAAGCCCGCATCACAGAGTCTCCTGAAAGCTGCATCCAAAGCCTTAGCAGCAGTTCGAACGGCGTCGATCTCAAACTCCGCAATATGGAAGTTCGCGCTGAATCAGATCGTTCAGGAGCTTCGGCCCGCTGCTTGATGCAGGCCAAAGTCCGCTATCCCAAAGGCTACTCTTTCGCAATCCGCAGAGTTCGTCTCACAGTCGATACCACTATCCGCTCAGGCGCTAGCGCTAGCTTCCAAGGATCCTATTCTGCTGTCGGGAGCACGAGCGTTGAAATGAGCCGATCTATTAATAAGAATGGAACCAGTTCCATAGTTATCGAAAAATCACTCAATAGCAGCGAATATGCTTGGTCGAGCTGTGACGGCGAAGGTACTTTGTCGGTCAATACCACCCTCAAGCTGCAAAGAAACGCAACTTTCTCCGGCGTCGATCCGAGTTCTATGGGAGATATCACGGTGAGCGATGAAGCTCCTTATCGAGTTGAGATCGTCTGGGCCAAGTGCAGCTGAGACATTTAGCAAATAAAAAAAGGCTAGCCGTTCGCTAGCCTTTTTTTGCTTTGAGGCCCAGCCTCAAGCAGTCTTATGATTGCCGAAGGGATCCATCTTAAATGGATCACCTAGACCCGCCAAGCCCTCTTCCCAAACTTTAATGTGAAGCGGATCGACCGAAAGCAGTTCGGCCCCAAGGAACACACGGAGAATCGTCCCCGTTTCGAGGGCAACTGAGCCCTCCTCTTTGCGCCTCACCACCACCTTGAGATGGATAGGCCGGCGAAAGACACTGGATGACGTATCGATCGTGAGATTAAGGACGTCGCCTATCGAAAATGGAATATGGCCATAACCCAGATACTCAAGGCCAACCCCCGAAGCAGAAACATTCGCAAGATTGAGCCAGAAACAGGCGCAACGCGATCGATCGTTTTTCACAATCGTCTTCACACCGTTGATGAGATTGAAGCGCTGAAAACGCGATTTCATGTGGTGATGTTTGTTTTGTCGCACAATTCGGCTTTCATGAAATGTCTGGTTTTTCAAACACTAAGTCTTTCGACTCATTTCCAGAAAGCTTGAAACCTAAATGGAACTTGGTGCAACGACGGGACAAAATACGATATCTCAATGCCCTCATCAAATGTTCAAGTTCGCCCACATCCGCATTTTTTCAATTCTGCCTTCAGGGTAGTTTTTTTCCGAGCATTTGGCTGAGACGCGGACGCTCCAAGCTGGCCCCTCCCCCAACAGGCGCGCAGTGAGCCCACTGCCTAAAAATCCGCTTGCACCGCTTAGCGCTGTTTTCATTAAGATTCCTGCTTTATGGGGAGTGGGGGTAGGCGCAAGATATTCGCCTTACTCTATGATTCTCAAGAGGAAAGCAAGCTGTCAACGGCCCAGGCATAGGACTGAGCCCTCGCGTGACACCCTGCAGCAGAATTGGTCACATTCGATAAATCCTGCCTTACAGTAAATTTCGGCTAAACACCTGGACTTCTCTCCCTTTGCCCGGAGCCAGATGGGGCTGGCACCGCTCTTGCTCTACTGAAGCCGAGATCGCCTCACTCTGTGGGGCACAGCTGAATAACTGGAGAGTTGCTCATGTACCCACTGTTGAAGAAATCCTATTCCCCGCTGCTTCTAAGTCTTTCCTTAATCGGCACAGCTTGTCTTCCTGTCTCAAACAAAAGCGAAACCCAAGTAGTCAATGGCGACCCTAGTACCGACTTCGAAACGACCGTGAGTCTCAAGATCGAGAAAGAAAAAGTGATCGAGTACTGCGCGGGTGTGTTCGTACGAAGCAACCTGCTTTTAACATCAGGACTCTGTCTGGAAGGTGCTAAAACTGTAACTGTAAGCAATGACAGTGGCGTATTCAAAAACAATCCAGTTAGTTCGCAAAGCTTCAAGATCCATGGAAAATATACCTCCAAACTAGCCGAGAAGACTATCGACGGCCAGACTACCACTTACCCCTATGTGCCCAATGAAAATATTTTCGCGGACATGGGTCTCGTTATCTTCCCTAAAGACACTGCACCAGCATCCATGATAGCCAACATCGCGAGCTCCGATTCTCTAGTTGGCGATAGCGTTTGGCTTGCCGGCTTTGGCGCTGTAAATAGTGCAGGAGAAGGCCGCGGCACGCGCCGCGTCGGCAAGAATAAAATCGCTGAATTCTCCAGCGACGACTATAAGGTTATCAGCCTAAAGAATGAAAGAGATTCCAACGGAGCTCTCATGGGAGCTGGCGATAGGGGTGGACCGCTTTACAATGAAAAGAAAGAAATCATCGGTATCACTTCGACAAAGTCCAATAAAACCTCAACGGGCTACTACGCGAACGTCAGGTCTAGCCTCTCCATCAAGTTCGTACAAGAAGCTATGGGCGTTGTCAGCAGCTCATCGAATTCTAGCAACTCAGCAAACTCCAGCAACTCAGCAAACTCCAGCGCTTTAAGTCTCAGCAAGAGTTGTGAATTCGGCCAGATTACCGTAATAAAGTTCAAAGATGCCGGATCAAGTAAGGTTCTATCGGTGAATAGCTGTACGAATGTCACAGCTTCCTGCACCGAGGGTAATCTTCTTAATCTGAAGGCAAGTAATTCTTCGGCCTCTACTCTCATTTCGACAGCCGCTATCTGCGAAAAAATTCGTGATGAAATAGGTCGGACTCAGTGATCGTTGAAATATCGCGACGTCGCTAGCCTGTCCCTTGGATAAAAATACTAGACCCTCAGGAAAAAAACCTGAGGGTCTAGTACTATACCCGCCCAAGATTCCTTAGCTCAAGTAGGCACTGCAGTCTCCGAATGAACAGATATGGAGCTTTCGACTCGCATTCCCGGAGGTTGTTTGCATGTGTCCCCTGGCTGCTCTAAAAAATCTCGATTCTTCGCAGAAAAGCGATAATTTAAGGTATGATCTTAGTTCCCATTTGAAGAGCTTGGGCGACAAAAGACCTTTCCGTAGCATCGCCACATCTATCACTCGTAATACGATAGTACTAGTTAGTATGGATGAAGCAGAACTAGGTTCTCAGCTAGCCCTCGACCTTGGCGGCAAATACCTCATACTAGAGGTAGCAGAGTGTAATGCCGACCCCCAGCATGGAGCCATTTTCCACGTTCTGCTGCGGACAGGTAATCCTGCCTACCACTTGCCCAGTCTGTTGGAAGAACTTTTAGGTGAAGCTGCTAGCCATGCAGAACCTAAGCTAAGCTTTGAAATGCTGCGTGAAGCGATAGGCAGGGCGGGGAACCCCGATCGGGGCACAGTCAGAAACTTTGGGCTTGCCGCTCAGGAAGCTAGTCAAACTTCCTATATGATTCAGTACCGAGGCCACTCTCTGATCGTCTTGATGCCGAATACTATCCAGCCCGCCAGCGTAATTCATTTCAGTGATGCCGAGGCCAAAGAGCATCTGGTCATCATGCTGCGAAAGAGGCTTAAAAAAGCCGACAGCCGTTGGGTCAAAATCTGGCCCGTTAGCGAATGAAGTCTTATTCCATCCGCTCGCCTCTGATGGTGTAAGCGATGCGATTGGGTAAGAACTGATGATCCTGATTGGGGCTCAGTATGAAAACTTTCAGCTGACGAACCACGGCTGGAGCTGCAGGCAAATCAGCCAGTGTCGCTTCGAAGATAACAAAATCAGGTCCAAATCCTAAAACTCCAAGACGACCTGGCTTGCCGGGAACGAAATTGAATTTTTGAGTAGCCTCGACGGAATAGCGAGAGAGGGAGACGATAAGCTCGTTAGAGACCTGAGCCACTACAAAAGGGTAGAGCTTTTCCCAGCTCTCCTGCTCCGAAGGGCTTACAATATAGGTTCCCTCTGAAAATACCCCTAGGCCCCAATTGAGACCATAGCCTTCCGGAACGCGGTCGATAGCGGCTTGGCTGAAAGCTATAGATGAACCGCAAAGCAGAGCGCAAAAAAGCGAAATAACGCGAAGACTTAGGTTTCTCACGATGCAATCCTCCTCGATTAAAAAGACTAGTCTTTTTAGCAGCCAAGTCTTTTTAGAACAAGTCCGGCAATTCGCACAGCTCTATCGCCTAAGAAAGCTACAAAGCAATAAATGCCGACCTGCGTACATTTGGCATTTTTCTGTTATAATAGAGATTTACTGGACTAGGCTACTTGGCCCTGGCTTTGCATCTTTTTTGACGTGCAGCGCAAAGTGCCTATCGATGGAGTTTATTCGATGAGATCGTTTTCACATGGCTTCATTTACTTAACTTGTGTTCTGAGTTTGAGTCTAGGTGCCTGCAAAGACAAAAAAAAGCCAGCGCCTAAGCCTGCCGCTAAAACAAATGAAGTGGTCGTTACCAAACCTACGGATCCGAGCGTAACAGACCCAGCGCAAGGCGCCACCGAAACGATCACTGCGGCCCAGAAAAGCTTTGTCGAGAAGGTCGCCAATAAAAAGTGGAGACTTTGCCGTGCATGGACCAGCACTAAGAGTGAGATTGTCGAGACGACTATGCGCGATCTAGACAACACCTATACCGAAACCCGTAGTGTTTATTCAAGTGGCGACTGCTCAGGAAACAAAATCCTCGGCAACGAATCCAATAAAACAGGTAAATTCATGATCGAAGGTGAAGCTACCGGGACTGATACCTGGAAGTTTAAGCTGATGCTCGAAGATTCCATAACACACTTTAATATCATGGGCTTAGAAGGCGACAAACTTTATTTTGGCGAAGCTGATGACACGCACATGGGAACGGCCCAAGCAGGCGAGGCAGGACGTCCCATCAGACTCGATAAAGCTGAAGGCTATACTTCGGCTGGCAAAGAAGGATTATCGACCCGCTACAAGAAGAACTAAATCCCTTCTGCCATAAGGAAGTAGACTTCCGCTAATCCACTGGGACTTCCCAGTGGCTACCCCGATCCAGAATGAGTTGCCAAGAAGAAGCAGGAGAAATGAATGCTGGTCAGCAAACTAAGTCCGCAAATTTTCACCCTCGTACTTCTCAGTGTGCTGACGATTCATTGTGTAAAAAAGCAAAAAGACAGCGCTTCGAATCCTGCACCGACTGTAGCGGGCGTACCCGTAACCCCTGCTGATAGATCGGGAGGTATCATCGCCAATTCGGCCGCAACTCGTCCCTCTCCCGATGATCTCGAGAAGTTCCGTCTAGCAGTCGTCGATAAAGAGTGGAAAATATGCTTCATCACCACCGAGATGAGTACGCAGATTGACCTTATATTGCGCAGCAATCGCAGCTGGAAGACGACGTCTCGTTCCTATGGAAGCAAGAACTGTGAAGGTAAAGTTCTGTCGACCGAGGGCGAAGAGGGAAACTATTCGATAGAAAGCCCGCGCATCGCCGGCCAGTTTCCGATCAATCTCACGCGCACCAAAAGTACCCCTTTCTATGAAATAGCCACTTTACGCGGCGATAAGCTTTACTTCGGCAAGACCAACGATAGTCTCGATGGGTCAACGCCGGAAAAGCGGCCCAGTGAAATCGATAGTAGCAGTTATTACATGGCAACCGCCAAGCCCCCCATTCTGAAGCTAGACTTCCACAATTGATCATCTATAGTCGCGGCTGGTCTCTCAGAAGACGGAGCCGCTATGACTATTCTATCTGCATCCGAGCACTTCGCTCGTCTAAAAGAACTCCTCGAACTCGAAGCCGAAGCTGAAAAGGACGAGTTTCTAGCCAAACTCGCTGAGAACGGCGATCAAGCAGCTGCCGCCGAACGCAGCGGCACCTGTCTGCGAGCTCTCGAAGTCGAGGACTCCTTCGGCGGTCTCGGCGGGCGTTTTGTGCTCGAGCTTCGCAAAAAAGGGCGCGCGCCCTTGCCTTGGACCAAGCTCGATACCGGCAGCCCTATCGTCCTGCGCGAAGAGAGCAAAGGAGCCGAAGCGGTGCGGGGAGTGGTCGGGCAGCTGACAACTCACACCGTGCAATTAGTATTTGAAGACGAGCTACCCGAGGCCGATGGTCTGCTCCGCATCGATCTCTCCTATCAGGACGCATCCCGAAAGCGTGAGCGCGAAGCCTTGAGCCGCGCTTCGAGTGCGAGCGACTCTCGACTACAGAGTCTGCGGGCCGTTCTCCTCGGAGCAGAGTCCCCTCGCTTCGATCAAACAAGCGTCGTCGAGAACTTTTTTAATCAAGGGCTCAATGAAGTACAGAAAGCTGCGGTAAGGCTGGCGATGGCGGCTAAGGATCTGGCTATAGTCCATGGCCCACCCGGGACCGGTAAAACCACCTGTCTGGTCGAGATCGTCCAACAGGCGCGGCGGCGCGGCGAAAAAGTGCTGGTCTGCGCGCCGAGTAATCTGGGAGTCGACAATCTCCTTGAGAAACTAGTAGAACGCGGCGAAAAACCCCTGCGCATTGGTCATCCCGCCCGCGTGATGGAGCATCTTCGGCCGCATACCCTCGATTTACAGCTCGAAAAACATCCGGCCACCAAGCTCGCTAGACAGATGATGCGGGAGGCTGCCCAACTCTTCCGGCAAGCGGGTCGATACACGCGTGCTGCTCCCGAAAAGGGTTCCAAGCAAGCAGCCTATCGAGAGGCCCGGAGCCTGCTCGCCGATGCGCGGAAGCAAGAAGGCCAGGCTATCAGCAAAATACTCGATCAAGCGCCTATCGTCTGTGCGACAAATACCGGGCTCGATGCCTCTCTCATCGGCTCCAGGCGCTTCGACCTTCTGATTATAGACGAAGCCGCCCAAAGCACCGAGCCGAGCTCCTGGATACCTCTGCTTCGCGCAGGCCGCGTTGTACTGGGTGGCGATCACTGTCAGCTGCCGGCTACGGTTCGCTCAACGGCTGCGATGGAACGAGGTTACCAAATCAGTCTCATGGAGCGGCTCGTGGAACTCTATGGAGACTCTGTGACGAAAATGCTGCAGCTGCAGTATCGCATGCATGAAACGATCATGGCGTTTTCATCGATGACATTTTATGAAGGGAACTTGGCCGCCGCAGCCGAAGTCGCCCAGCACAAGCTCTCTGATCTCGGAGCCACGGTGTCGCTTGAGCGGCCGCTCTACTTTATCGATACTGCAGGAGCCGGATTTCAAGAAGAAAGTGCGACCGACGGAGGGAGTCGCTTCAACGAAAAAGAAGCCGTTTTACTCCTCGCGCAGATAGCCGATCTTATGCAAGGCGGGGTCCGAGCTGAACACATAGGTGTGATTTCACCCTATGCAGCCCAGGTCAGATTTCTCAAAGACCGACTGGCTGAAAGTGGCATCGAGGTCGACACGATCGACGGTTTTCAGGGGCGCGAGAAAGAAGTGATCCTGCTTTCCCTCGTGCGTTCGAACGATGATCAGGAAATCGGTTTTTTGAAGGAGCTTCGACGTTTAAACGTGGCTCTGACGCGAGCTAAACGCCTGCTCTTCGTCGTCGGTGACGGTGCGACGCTCGGAGTCCATCCCTTCTATCAGAGCTTTATTGCCTTCTGCGAAGCGCGGGCTGCCTATGAAACTATCTGGGAGTTTGCGCCAGAACAGGTTCACCTTTAAGTTCAGCTTGCTTATTCAAGCTACGTCCTCCCGCTTGAAGCAGGAAATATAAGGCCCCCGCCGCAGCTAAGAGCAGGAAGAGGCTATATTCAGGCTGCCTCAGCAGCTCCAGGACTTTCAGCCCGAAAAAATTTCCGAGTAGGATCTGTGGTGCTACGCCACAGATGGAAGCTAAAGCGTAGGGTCGAAAGGTGACCCTGCAGCTCCCGGCTAGCAGGCTGGTGACGGTGTAAGGCGGGGTGGGGCCCAGCCGAAGAATCCGCGGTCGGGACTGGTGGTTTCTTAAATTCCACTTCCATATTAATGCCTTATGATGGATCGGCAAGTGGTGCCAAAGAGTAGGCTGAAAAAGAGGGGGAATGCTAATCGCACGGCATCCCGCAGGTTTTATCTCACGCCTGCAGCGTCAAAGCCATTGGTAGAATTGCGCAAAATCGAGGTCCAGGGTGCTTCAGGAGCTTGCGATTAACATCGACGGCAAGTTTTTCAAATACCTATATAACGAGCGAAAATTTGCGTAGCGATAAATTCTTTCAAGAATTCTAAGAATTATGCCGATAGGGAACCTAGCTCGGGATTATTCCGATATTTACGAAAGTAAGAATTTAGAGGGGAAGGACAGTGGCAGCCAACTACATTCTACACATGGCCTATCCTTTTTTTGCGCTGCTGATAGTGCTCGAATTTCATTTCTATAAAAAAAGGGGAATGCCCTTTCCGTTTCGGGAATCCATCGTATCCCTCATCATTGCCCTGAGTTATCAGTTCATAAATTATCAGGCTATTGGCTTACTTACGCCACTAAATGATTGGTTTTATCATCACAGTCTCTTTACTATCAGTAGCGATGACGTCTCGAGCTGGGTGC
>JBGSTX010000236.1:0-3061 GCA_041736305.1 Oligoflexus sp.
TTTAGGTTCGAGTATTTGAAGCGCATTAAAAACGTCAAAAATAGCTCCACATTCCAAGGCGCTGCCGCGAGCGATTGAGAAATGCCTTGCATTGTCCAACGATCCTGTGCGAGCACTCGCTTCGGCAATATTCAATGGTACCGACAAAGCCGCTCGCTTAGGCCGGGAAGCCACGAATATCTCGGGCAAAAAAGTCTGTCTTGAGCCTGACTAAAGAAATAACAACTTACTCCGATCTGTCTTATGGAGATTCGATGAGCAGCAAATGGGTGTAAAATGAAGACACGCAGGGGTATTTTTCGAGCTGTCTTTACGCTAGCTCAGGTAGCGGGGGCCTCACCCTATTCACTGCAGTACGGCGGCCGAATCGTTGAAGCTAATGGGCGACCAGTGGAGGGATCGGATGTATCTGGGCAAAAAGGATTCAAACTATGAACCGTCTGCAAAGCACCTTGGTCTTGATCTTCAGCAGTTTGCTTGTACTGGAGCCAGCTCAGGCCTTTCTTGGCCAAGGCTTTTTCGGAGTCCAAAAGCGCGATGCCTATCCTGTTTCCACCAGTAGTTTCAATGCGTACTATGACTTCAGCAGTAATCTGACCGATGGGAGTGGAAACAGCCGTACCGGTACAGCAACCGGTACACTCAGCTATACTAATGGATCCGAAGGGGCCTTTACTTCCGCGCTTACGGGCACAACCGCCACGGACTACGCAAAGCTCCCAGCGAGCATCAATCTGGCGGGTAACTTTACCGTCAATGTTTGGGTTAAAACTACGGCGACCAGCGGCCGGATTTGGGCTAAACTGGGCGGTGACCAGAGCGCTGGTACGCATGGCTGCTTTTTTGAAGCCAGAATTTTCATCCTGGGAACCGGAAGGATCCGCTTCAACGTCGGCTCGACGACGGTATGGCAGTTTCAAGCTCTCGACTCTTCAAGCTCGATCAATGATGGCCAGTGGCATATGATCACAGCATCAGTCAGCGCCTCGACAATGTATCTGTCGATCGACGGCGGCACACCCACATCAACGAGCATAACTTGGCCACGCTATTCTACATCACCATACGAAGTCTACCTTGGTGGCGAAGCTTCCACAGGTACAGGCGGCCCACCTGCCAACATCTATTCTGGTGCGATCGACAACCTAAGCTTTTTCAGCCGGGCCCTGAGCAGTGACGAGATTTCTGATCTCTATCGCTTAAACTACTGATGCCGGGCTATACTCCTTCGAAATTCAGTTGCCAGTCCCCAGCCTCCTACTCACACCGCTGCCCTAAATCAGCAAGCAGCGGTCCGATGAGTACTATAATTTGCTTAGTTTGGCCTCCACAGCGCTCTCCGTCCGTGGCTGTGGTGACTT
Organism: Oligoflexus sp.; assembly: GCA_041736305.1. Lineage (GTDB taxonomy): Bacteria > Bdellovibrionota_B > Oligoflexia > Oligoflexales > Oligoflexaceae > Oligoflexus. The sequence goes on from JBGSTX010000236.1 coordinate 1,362, forward strand.
CAGCGTGATGGGCCTTCAGCACAAATTCCATCAGAGCTCGAATATCAGCAGAGTCTTCGACGACTAGTATTCTCTTGGGATGGGCCGGCTCTGATTCTGCGACAAGGGTATCGGGCAGGGGCGTCACAGAGAGAGCGGGAGGCATAGCCGTGAGGGCGCCGTCGCTCAAGGGTATCCGTAGCAGAAACGTGCTGCCTTCGCCGGGGGCGCTTTGCAGCAACTCAAGTTCGCCACCCAGTTGCCGGGCCAGATTCCGCGAAAGGGAAAGTCCCAGACCACGTCGAGCTATCTACAGAACTTGATGTGCGGGGTTTTTACTGCAGCGAAAGTGCTGCTGTGTTGAAATGAGAGTTGAGAGGGAGCTGGGAGAAGAAAGCTTTGCCACGAACCGTCCGAATTTCGCTGGCCACTTATCCTTCGTGGATACAAGTGGCAATGATTTTTGGCACGGCTAAGGGTACGGCTTAAGGAACTAGAATTGGATTTGCCGAGCAGCGAACTCCGATCTCGGTGTTATAGGCAGTCGGAGAAAAATAAAGATTAGCATTAAATACACCTGCAGAGCTGCCCTCGGACCAGGACCCACCCCGAACTAGGCCTCCGCCGCCTCCATTGGTTCCTGGATAGAAGTTACCGATCCACTCTGCAGAGTTCCACGCGTCAGACCAAAACCCTTTGACAGCGTTTGTGGGGACCAAATCTTTAAGGGCAGTTGTCGAGGTCCCGGTCAAGGCTGTGTATTCATAGTAGGCAGCTGTAGCGCCCGGCTTATCCGCAATGTTTTTGTAGTTGACCCATTCCGAAACGTTGCCGGAGAGGTCCCAGATCACGTTGCTATTGGAGAGCGTGAGGGTTCGCCTTTGCTCAGTCGAATCTCCGGAGCCGACTGCCGAGCAGGTAGTCTCAACGTAAAAGAAGGAGTCATTGCTGGAAGCTGCACAAGGCGAAACAGGGCTATTGTCATTATGCCCAGCGAAGAGCGAGCCGCTGCCGGACGTCCCGCCAGTCCAGTTGCCGTTGATGCCGGCAGCGTTAGCGCCGATGGTCATCCACTGAGGATTGGAGATGAGATCGTAGCCTGTGCCAAGGGCCCGGCAGGCTGTTATTGAGCCAGTCTGCGAAATAGAGACCCAAGGCGTAGAGGCCGCTTGGGATGTAGCTATGGCCGAGACATTCTTGGCTTCGTACTTCATCACGCAGAAGTCACCTGTTCCATAGGCGCTATCGCCAGGAACTTTGATGTAGCCCGCGGGGCAATTTAAGGTTGGAGTGTGGCTACCTGTAAGACTTAGGTTTTCGATCGAAATAAGATTTTTGATATTGCCATTCACCAGATCACTGTCGCCACTGCCGGTGTATTTTGCGCCGGCGCTGTCGAAGTATTCAAAGTTCCCATCGGTGGTGAGCTGGGTGATGAAGGTGGTGAGATCATTGACCCCTGTATTACTTGCCAAAGGATAGCTAGCTGAGGGGTATTGGCCTGCAACTCCAAAAAGGTTGGTGCCAGATTTAACATTACCCACAGCGAGATCAACGTCACCGCTGATAAAATGCCTTGCGCCGGTCGCATCCCAGAATTCGAAGTTGGTTCCGGAGCTAATTGCTGTATTGAAATTAGAAGCTGTGAGACCTGTCTCGCTTCCAGAGCCAGTAAGATTCATGGACTTATAGGTGGAGCTTGTTACGCAGCCGCTCTGATT
>JBGSTX010000241.1:0-4396 GCA_041736305.1 Oligoflexus sp.
TCCAATAGCAAAACAAGCAGGAAAGAAGCCCCTGTTACAGCCAGACTGATGAGAGCAACTTGGCGACGAATAAACGCTGAGAAACAGTAACTAGTCGCTGGCGCGAAATTGAAAATTTCGCCCAGGGACTATCCTGAGCGAAGCGAAGGATCTCGTTGAATCAGGTACTTATCAGCGAGATCCTTCGTCGTTTCACTCCTCAGGATAGTCTCAGGCGCTTTAGGCGCCAGAGACTAACTAAGGAACATGGCGAGACAGGCCGCGTTGCCGAGAAGGGTCATATACTCCAGCTTAAAACGTAGCTCGTAAGTCCAAAGACTGCCGGGTATAAGAGCGAAGCTAATCAGGTCGCTGGTACAAAATTCTCGCAGAGCGATCACCATGCAGTAGACGGCCAGCCATAGGCTGCTCCTATCTTCCCGACGCTGCAGGAAGATTCCAAAGTTATAGAATCCAATCATGAGGATCATGGCCACGACAGCGATATCACGAGCTTTGGCATTGCGAAACCGTGTCGTCACCTGCTCGGTTCTGCCCAACTCAAGCGGGCGCCAAAGCCCACCCGTACGATGATGATAGCTGGCGAGCTGCACGAGAAGTATCAACTCACCGTCCTGGGTGTGCAGGACGTCATTGATCTGAGGCAATAGTTCAGGAACGGTATCGGCTTTGGAAGCAGCAGGATTTCCCGCGCGCCATAACCATGCGGCTTTATCTGCGGCTTCAGGACGAAAAAGGCTTGCCTTATAGGCCGTTCCAATCTGTGGAATAAGCAGAGCATAGGCCTCTGCATGAGGGCTTAGTCCTTGAATTTTCAGCCAGGCCGTTCCATATCCGAGGGAGGCATCAGGACTCTTCTGGGAAGCCGTCCATGCGCCTGGCACCCGGAGAGAACGGCTCGCCTCAATTGGGGTAAGCTTCGCAAAGTCCTGAGGCGTCAGCAAACGATCCCACAAGAAGTTCCATTCTCCATCGAGCTTCACAGGGCCGTCCCTATCAAAGTCCCATTGGCTCAGGTCCAGCATCCCTCCAACCGCTTTCGGCGGCTCTCGCCCCGAGTAGGAAGCTCCGCATCCAGCCAGCATGAAGATCAAGTAAAGATTGAGCAAAAAGACGGTCGATTGTGCCATAGATCACTCTTCTCTGAGATGACGGTGACCAAAACAATATTCGAGAAAGGGTCCAGACTATCGAGAATTATAGCACAAAATATAACTACATGAGACGATGCGGCTGCGAATAGCCCACCCTCGATGGGTGATAGAAGAAAGCCCAGAACCTTTGCATATTCGTATCAAGGCAGACCTTAGCCAAGAAAAGTGAGCCTAATCGAAAAAGATTGTGGACAATCTTATCTTGTAAAATGTATTGTAGGGCTGGCCTTAGGATTTCCGTAACTATGCTAAAATACTTAATTCCTAAAAACATTGAAGGAGATAATCAATGAAACTGCTTGAACTTTTGAACTGGCGTTACGCTGCGAAGAAGATGGACCCGAGCAAACTTGTTCCACAAGAGAAAGTTGACCGCATCATTGAAGCCACTCGGCTCACAGCAACCTCCAGCGGCCTCCAGCCCTACGAACTCTTCGTCATCACCAACAAAGAGATTCGCGCTGAGATCCAAAAAATTGCTTGGAACCAAGCGCAGGTTACCGATAGTTCGCATGTTCTGGTTTTTGCTGCTTGGGACAACTACACTGCCGATCGCATCAACATGATGTTCGACCTGACCAACGAACTGCGGGGCTTTAAGAACGAGGGTTGGGAAAACTATCGGCAGATGCTGCTCAAGACCTATCCTCAAAGAGATGCACAGCTTAACTATGAGCACGCGGCGAGGCAAGCTTACATCGGATTGGGTACGGCTCTGATAGCGGCCGCAGATGAAGGCGTCGATAGTACTCCTATGGAAGGCTTCGATCCGAATGCCCTCGACGAAATTCTCGGTCTACGTAGCAAAGGTCTGCGCAGTGTTGTTCTTTTGCCGCTCGGCTATCGCCAGGAAGAGGGTGATTGGCTGGTGAAACTTAAGAAGATTCGCCGTCCCCTTGATAAGTTCGTTACCGAGATCAAGTGAATCCTGATAGTTTGCAGGCTTCTAAAGCCCTTCAAAGGGGGCTAAAAGCTCTTGCAAACGACTTGAACTGAGCTCTTGCCTGGCATCGATCAGGTTCCATTGCAGGAGGCAGTTCGCATTTTTTAGGGTCAATTCGTTGCTTTCGATATAGCGCATATTCCAATTTGGAAAAAATCGTTGATGAATCGTCTTTGCGCAGACATAACGAACGTCGTTGTGTCGCGGATCTTTCTCAATTTTATCTAAAAGTTTAGAGAGCTGCTGGCCTTCGCCTTCGAGGAACTGAAGAAACGTTCCGCCTGCGCAGTAGAGAAGCCCTGTAATATCAGATTCTCTATTCTTTCGAGCTGCAAGCTCGGCTATGGCTCGTGCTTCGTCACTGTTTAAAAGATTGGAATGAGAAACATAGGCAATGAAATTTAGGGCGCCCGGCTTCAAAGAACGACCTTCGTGCGTCATCAGTTCAACTCCCTCATCAGCTCTGCTTAAACTACTCTAGAAAATATCGGCCGATTCTTTCCAGAAATAAACTACCTCATCGAAAGATTCAGAACGAAAGGTGCCAGTAATTGCCAAATTCTTACCAACCGATCATCATTCACTAGAATTTTTTTAAGCTGCTGACGATTGGCGATCACTTTCCTTCGCAGCGGGATCATTCGCTACACTCTGGATCGCTATTTGGCCGCCTAAATGTTTAGAAAGGCTGGATTTTAAGCTTTCTTTCTCAACTGAATGGGGGAGTGGTCCGCTTGATACTTTGGAAGTTCGACGACAAAACAGGTGTTTTGCGAGTCACGATCCAGCTTGACATCACCATGGATGCGTTTTGCTAGCTTCTTGCTAAAATAGAGGCCCAGGCCGTTGCCGTTTTTACCTTTGGTCGTAAAGCTACGTTTAAATAGATTGTTCGCTATATCGTCCGGTATGCGCGGACCGCCATTGATCACACGCACTAGGACCATGTTTAAATCGGATTGATCATCCACCGTGATCTTCACAAACCTCTCGTCAGGAGGACAAGCCACGGTCGCGTCGATGGCGTTCGACAAGAGATTCAAGACAATCTGCTGCAGGGCTGATTGATTAGCGAGGACGACAATCCTTTTGATATCGATCTCCAAGCGAACCTTGACTTGCTTGGCCCGAATCGATGCCAAGACCATTATTGGATCCAGAGTATCCCAGAGTTGGCAATACTCTGTAGAGTCTTCACGGACAAAAGCCAAAGCTGCAAGAAAGATTTCCCTGCTGCGATTCATTGCCGTGGACAGCTGCTGATGCTGCAGGAGGACCCCAAGCAACGCCTCCAGCTGCTCTTGATTCGATTCGGTCAAATGAGCGATGTCCTGCCACACCCGAGTCATAAGTTCTGGTGCTAACTCAAGGCACGCAATATCAGATCTCAAAGCTCGCAAGGCGGGCTGGCTCTTAGGAACATTCGGCAAGAGATCCAAAGAAGTCTGGAGTGAACGACTGCTGAGGGGCGCTGCCAACGCCTCGGCTAGGGGCTGAATATCGGCTACGGGTAAAGGCGTAAAGCGCAAAATTTTTGCAATCTCTCTCGCCTGGGCATCGCTCTTAGCATGGATTCCTTGATAGATATTTTTTGATTCATGACTGACATAGGCGAATAATTCACCTAACTGACGCATTCTATCATCCAGCTCTTCTTGAGTCGCCAGCTTTGTTTCATCAAGTCGCCTCAGGAGATTCTTAGTGCGCAGAATAAGCTCCTCGGCGATGATCGGCTTCGAAATGTAATCATCGGCACCCAAATTCAAGCCATGAATCCGATCTTCATCGCTGGCACGAGCTGTGACCAAGATCACCGGAATCTCGCGCAATTCGCTATCAGCTCGCATGGCCATCAGAACGTCCTCCCCGGACATCTCGGGCATCATGACGTCGAGCAGAACAAGGTCAAATGTTTCACTCGCAAGGAGCAGCATGGCCTGCCGACCACTGAGGCTTGTTTTAACTCGACAGCCTGTTCCTACCAGAATTTCTTGGATCACTTCGCAATTGATTTCGTTATCATCGATGACCAGTATCGAATGAGCTGCTTGAAGAGTAGGAGCAGCTATGGGATTGAGGGCTTTCAATGAGCTAGCACTCGAGGCTAAAACTTGCGGAAGTTCCATGACCGATCGAATCGCTTCGGGACTCGCTGCGAGGGTGATGGCTAGCTGCTCCGGGAGCTTGATCGTAAAGGTAGAACCCTTGTTCAGTTCCGAATGCACTTCGATACTTCCCGCCATCAATTTGACGAAATCTCGCACCATCGACAGGCCAAGCCCGGTTCCTTCGTAAGCCC
>JBGSTX010000251.1:0-10490 GCA_041736305.1 Oligoflexus sp.
CTCGCTGATATAGGCAGGGAGAGGTCTGTGCTCTTGTTCTCGTTCGAAGAGAAAAGTCTCAAGATGATCAGCCAGAGTCTTGTAAGGAGCCTTGAGATGCATCGAATCAACTGCTTAAATTACCTACTCGCTCTCGAAACACTTCCCAGACCGACTTAGCATCCTTCTCACTGAAGAAGCTCAAGATGCGTTCTTTGTTTAATTCCAGGTTGAAAAATGCCTCGTTATCTTTCATCACCTGTTGCATATGCAGCCGCTCTTCCTCTGTCCTTTTCCTTTCGGCTTTGAGAAAGACGAATCTGTACTTACCTTTTGCTAGCTTCTTGACGGCTGATTGAGGCAGCATTTTGTAGAGTATTTTACGGGTATCATTGATGGCTTCCTCAAAGGCTTTCATCAGGTGAAAGCGATCGAAAACCTGAATAGCATACAAGCAGTGCTCGCGGATTGAACAGGAATAGTCTTCGTGTTGGTCGGTAGCCACAACTTCGATTTGTTTGCATCTTTCCGGTCCAAGCAGCGCAAAGAAGCGATCGAGTCCTGATCGACTGCGTGACTGTTCTACCCAGATGACCTTGTGAGTGCCTAGGTCTGTAATTACAGTGAAAAAGCGGTCATTTCTCGTCTCTCCCTCTTCGTGTTTCGAGCGAGCATAAACCTCGTCCACACTAAGATGGGTGAGCCCTTCGGGCAGTTTATAGTCCTTGAAGTAGCGCTCCATTCGTTCAAGATCGACTCTCCATAAAGTCATCTTGCCACGCCCCATGAGGTCTGCTACCCGACTCACGGGAGCAATCTCGCAGAGTCTTCCAAGCAAGAACGCGTAGCGACGGGTCAGATGAGGCTATTCGTGGGAGATAAAATCTACAGTTTCAAGACGGACCTTTCGACACGAGGAGCAGCGGCCTTTGACCTGGGTAAAATGCACGAATGTCCGACATTCTAAGATGCGCATATCTTCTATCGCGCGCCTTTGTCGATTTCTGATGTTTTTTAACGGGGAACCACAGATCTGGCAAAGCATAGGCTTCGTATCAAGCCGATTAAGGTAGACGCGCACGACCGCGTCTTGTACGCGCATTTCTCGAACTTTGTAGCCACCGAAGGGAAAAAGCTGATATAACTCTTCCATGAGTTCTACCTCTTTGCTTACTTGGTCTTGGTAAACGAAGTCTGCGAAAGAAAGAACTCATACGAAAGAGAAATCTGGCGGTTGTCTTACTTCAGGTAAGAACCGCCTCTTTTGTTTTTGGCCGCAGCTGCTATTTTTTTGTTAAAGAACCGAACTGAATGGCGTCATCCTGAACGGAAAAAGAATTTCGAATAAGACAATTCAATCTTCGCATTAGAAGCGTCAGTCAAGAAGCGCCGCCTTGCAGACGATAAGGATATTAACATTTCTTTACCGCCCCTTATAACTTGGAGGAAACTATAATGCTTAGAATAGCCAGAGATGTCTACTTCCTGCTTATCACCACAACAGCCTTTGCCTGCAGTGGGGGGAGCTTTTTGGGCTCCGCAGGCAAAAATCGCGGCACACTTGCTGTCAAAAAAAACTCGGCTGAGGCCTCGGCCTTTGGAAGCACAGACTTGTCGACTCCCTGCTATGAAGCGTTGACAAGCCTTATCCCCTACTATGAAAGCGACGTTGGCGATAGCGAATTCATAGTTAAGGGTTTAGAATTTGCTAATATGCAGACCTTGGTAACGGATCTAGCGAACTGGTATCAGCAGGAGGCGGAGGATACGACCCTCCGCGATATCCAGTCCGAAGATTATGATCCGGACATAGTCTTGGAAAATCTTTCCACGTATTCGCTGTCCTATGACGGCCTGGATAGCAGCCCAGATGAAGTCAGCTTAAGAATGTGGGATCCAACGAAGAAACCTGTCGCTGTCAATCAGGTGCAGGCGCAACAGGTGCAACAGCATCAACAAGACGACTTCCAAATCGCGGGGGCCCTCGGCGCTGGAAATGCACTATGGCAGCAGCAAGTGCAAGCGGGCGCGGCGAAGCGGGCGCTGGACGAGGCGGCGCAGATGGGGCAGCAGAAGAAACCGAAGCCCTCGGGCGTCCTACCTGAAGACTACTACTGGTAATAAGAAGCCATAATTTCGGCTTGAACGGGCGCAGGGCCACGCTTTTAGGCGTGGCCCTGTAATATTTGCTAGAGAAAATCGGGGAGATCCTTAGTGGGAGCTTTTGCGAGTGCAATACCTCCTTATAAGGGGCTTGGCTTGAGAAAGCGGACCTGAGATAATGCCGCGGGATCCACATCAATTTCGCTGTAGGAATCATCAGAGTCTTCGAGGGGTATATATTCATAGCGTTCGCCATTGGCAAAATAGAGCACCAGCTTCCCAGCATATTCTGTCGACCAACAGCTTTTCACCTCGGCCTCGGGTATCGAACTTGCCGTTGCCAAGCGAGCCTGAGTCTCCTCCTGCTGGGCAGATGGAAAAGGTTTGTTCGACAGATAGAATTCATCCTGACAGCCGCCAAGAGAGTCATTGAGCGAGTAGGTAATTTAAGCAAGCGATTCGATGCATCCCAAGGCTCCATGCTCGGGCCTACAATGCCTGAAAGCACAGTTTTATTTTATGAAGAGGGTTTGCGCGACGCCTTCGGGCCGACTGCCAGTGTGCTGATCGCTTTTAATGAGGGTGGTCAGGGCCGAAACGGCAATAGGCTTCCAGCTGAAGCGTTCCACAGATAAGTGGCGTCAGGCATAGTCATTCTGATCGAAGTGCAGATAGGACTGTTCGTAGCGCGGTGGCGCCCGAGCCTTGGGTCTTTGCTCGAGCCCGACATGGCGAAGATAACGAGCCACGGAGAACGGGTCGAGGATGGCACCGAGCCGTACGCCAGGCAGCGCACTGATCGGGTGGGTTAAAGTCCCACTGATGCTCGGATAAGGGGCATCATATCCTAAGGCGGGGACACGAAGGCGCTCTTATCCGCTCTATCGCACCAAGGTGTTTGCAGACGGCATGGAATGGAAGATCAGCACGTGACCCTGGGAGAACTCGTTACGTCTTCTACCGGCAATAGAAGTAAGTGACCCTATAAGCATAGCGAAATGGGAAATGATGCGCAGGGAGTAGTCGGACGCCTGAATAGTACCATAAGCTTGGTGAAAGCCGTAAGCATAGCGATTGGTGGCTTTGAGTCCATGAGAATAAATCGAATGCGGCAAGTCAAAGTAGAGGGTCCATCCTCTGCTGAGATCTTCTATTCTATGGCGGCATGATTAGATTCTGATCTTCTAAGTGCTGTCTTCCGCCGCGATGGACCACTCAGTGACAAAGGCCTCCACAAGCCAAGAATACCCGCGGAATGTCGTAGAAAAAGCCAAAGCCAAATGCCAGACATTTTTGTTTTTGCATTAGAAAATCTGCGCAGGCCTGATCAATAGAATTAAGTACCCATAGGCGAGGAAATTTCAACGATAAAACCATTCAGGTCTCGCACGAACGCCACGGTTTGTCCCCAAGTTTTTTTTTCGGGTTTGCTCAGAGCCACAGCACCTTTGGCGAGCGCATGGGCATAGGCCTGCTCTACTGTAGGAGTGATCAGGGCAATCTCACTTCCGGGTGGGTTCTTGTGTAACGATGTCCTTTCATATTTAAAGCCATGGCTTTCTCCTAAGCTATGCTTCACAAAACCTAATTTCGTTTCACCTGTCTTCATCTCTCCGTAGTCTTTGCCTTCATGAAGAAATCCTCTTTGCAGACCAAAAGCCTCTGCATAGAAGGTCATGGTCTGCTCGACATCGTCAACATACAAAAGCACATACCCTAGTTGCATCCGTCTTCTCCTTAAGGCTTATGTGGAATGAGCAAATATACACTGGCTGAATTGAGGAGTCATTCACTCCTTAAAACAAATCCCATACTTAAATAATCATGCCCGCGGAAAATTTCAGGATAGATGTCGCTTCCCTGTCATCCAAGCGGTGAGGGTATAATTCCGCGGCATAAATTCCTTAGACTAGGCGCCCCGGCGAATCCGAATTAGGGAATAATAGCGACTTGAAATTGAGTTCGTTCAAGCGTCTAGGCCGTGGAGCGCGGGGTCGGCTGCCCACCCGACAAGCGCAACGACCCAGCCAAATTTATAGTAGCGAAAAATACCAGCAATAAAACTCAAAATTGCAAGAATGCCAACGGGAGGGGTAAAATCCTAAGTTCTTCTGACGACAAGCATAATTAGTCTCTGGCGCTTAAAGCACCAGAGACTAATTAAGTGGGGAGCCCGCGCAGGAACGCGGGCTTCAGTTTTTTATTCCGCGGGTGCAACTTCAGGTTTGCTGTACATGCGGAGTGAAGCCAGACCGAGCTGCGTATTGACCTTACGGTTGGTGCTGTTAGATGTGTTGCACTCAAGGCGGGTTTTACCCACATATTCAAGGGCGAACTTGCCATCCTCAGTAATCGTTGGAATGCTACTGAAGGATATTGTCACATCAGACTGACCCTTGTCGCTGGTCAGTGTGCTTTGATCCACTGTTGCCGTGCCTATTGTTGCATCACCGTACTTCATAGTGTAGGTTCCGATGCCAACGGCGCGGAAGTTGGCGCCCAAACTGCGTGTGACCCTGGTAACGACAGATGGCGCTGCATCACCTGTATTCGTAAGATCTTTTTGAATTCTTGCCAGCAGATTGACTTTGCGCTCATCCTCATTGGTTAGTTGCTTTTCAGACTCAGGAGTCGTGCTTTCCTGCATCGTGATCAAATCTGAAATCTTAATTTCCCACTTTTGAGTATAAGTTTTTTCACGCGCGGACTCAGCTGAGTTGCATGCTGCGCTGACAACCGTTTCGTTGCTCTCGACTGCGTCGGCCGCTTTATTGAAAGGCATTGAGATTGTAAAATAATCTGCAACGACCAGCTCAGCTGTTTCTGGAACGGGTATTTTCTGCATCGCGTTGATATTGGTGGCTACATCAGGCCAGAGTCGGGCGCCATGATAGGCACGCAGGGCATGCCCACCAGAAGTTGGGCTGGCGAGATTTGAGGACAGAGCGTAAATTCCGTATTTGGAAAAAGGATCTTCGTAGCCACCACCATCCTTGGCGACTAGCAGACCCGATTCTTCACAGAGATCGAGGGTGAGGAGTGGCTCTGGCAAAGTACCGTCAACGCGAAGGCAACCCTTTAGGGTGGTTTTGACCAAAGAATAAGGTGCTCCTGTGTAAGAGGAGTCGTTGGTCCAGATATCATCGCTGTAGCAAACACCATAATTGTTGGAATTTACTTCAATGTAGACGGCTACATCGTTCATAACGAGCCGCTGTCCACAGCCATTGTTCATCAAAGTCGATGCTCCAATAATCCCTTCGGTGGGCCTGACGATGACCTGCACGAGACCCGTGCTATTCTTATACATACCATTTCTTAAGCTTGTGTAGCCTAGAGTCTCGGGATTTGTTGCAGTGCTATCGATCAGAGTATTGCTGCCCATGGCCAAATGGATTTCCATGTTGTCATTGCTGTCGAGGCTCATAAGGTGCTTCATAGTTTCGTCTTCAGTTTCATTTCTCAAACTTTCGCCAAGGTACCAGGTGGAATCCTTCCGCCCTAGAAGAATGTCGAAGGCTGCGCGATCTCCGAAGGAATCTTTGCAGCTAAAATAGAAAGTTTTGCCAAAATCTACAGTGTGGTTATCGCTGAATGTCGTAGCAGAACTGAAAGTTTTCAAGGTATAGGGCGGTACCTCTGTCACAGCGCTGCTATTAGCGCCTGTAACAACCGAGGCAACACGAGTTTCTGTGTGCCGTGGATCAAGACAAGGAATCTCGTAGTTGGCAAGTCGTCCCACATATTCGTTGAGTCTCGATTCTACGCTATCGATGCGATTGCGAATATAGGCGGGACCAGCCTGGAAAAAAGCCTCGCGAGCTTCATAGGCAGCTTTACATGCATAGTATCCCTCGGTGCGTGTGTCACCATTGCCGCCGTGAACTCCGGTGCAGATGGCTGTGCTATCGGGCTCCGCCAGCCTCGTTGATGCCTTGAAGGCTGGAGGAGTCGCAGCTTCGACTTTAATGGCAAGGTTAAGGGGGCCAACCGCTATACCATTGACGAGTGTTTTTTCTGTTGCCGTGGTCACCGATTCATCACTGGAGCTGCTTTTTTTACCACAGGCAGTTGATGCCAGAACCATTGCGGTATAGATGGCTAATGTCTTTTTCATGGAAATCCTCAATGAAACGAGTCAGCGATTTTTGTTTCGTTAGATGCATCGGTTGATGCTTTCCGGACTTTAGCTGTTAAGTATTCTTCGAACTTTTGGTTATTTGGTGAAATTGGATCAGGACGTGTGGCAATAGAGGCAGCTACGCAAGGACCGATGACAGCGAGCAGTATTTTCACCCCATGATGGGAACAATAGAGACCAAGGTCGGGGTCATGGTTAAACCCGAAAGACCAATAGCCCAAATCTTGCTTTTACGACGAATGCCACCCGTTCGTTTCCAATCGCGTAGCGACGGGCCAAACCAGTGATGATTCATCAGGGCAATAGGAAATGCAAACCTCATCATCTATTTCAGCTATTATTGGGAATTCCAGTTGAATTGCCGCAATCTTTTCCAATTCTTCCGCTCAGAATCATTCTTCTATGAAGCCAGAACGTCGTGATCATAACTTTAGAAACGGGATATTTCGTTGTATTAGTGTGGCCTTAGATGGTTGGACAATATTAGGCTTTTCCGCTAAAAGTGTGGGTGAGTGAATCTTTGTCTAGGACGGAGAGGAGCTTGCGCTCCTCGACCTCCTACACCACCGGACGTACGGTTCCGTATCCGGCGCTTCGTTTAAGCAGTTTCGAGATCTGCACCGAAAACTTATGGCGCATTGCTTGCACTCAGGTACGTGCCTATATCTGTCGGGAAGATAAGCCGGTATTTTTTCATAAAATCTCCGAGCCCAGTGACCAGGACATTGCAGAGCTCCTGGAGTCGATCATAGAGGCAGTCGAACTTTGTCTCAGCAAATGTGGTCTGCTGGACGAAAAGCAAAACAGCGAAATCTCTGAAGATATGCAGAGCGTTGAGGCGGCGAGCCGCGCCTCGGTAACGCAAAGGATCGCCTTTGGTGAACGCTGTGGTCTGAGGTGATATTTTGCAGAAAGCTGGGGAAGCCGCAGCTGCCTCGATTAAGGAATCAATTATTCTTTGGCGCGTTACAAGGTTCTCGCCCCTGCCACCGAGATGCAAACCCCATAGAAAGAGCAACGGGAAGTAGTTACAATTTAAAAAATCAGCCAACCGCCCAAAGGGTACAAGATGAAGATTGAGTTAAGATTTCAGAGCCTTGCTCTGACAGTGATTGTCGTTTCTGCCGTGTGTCTGAGTTCTTGCCGTGGCACTCAAGGAGGAAAGAATTCGCCGAGCGAAGTTTCGAGCAACAACGATACCCAAGGCCATGGACTGAATGTCAACGATGTGTCTCTGCTATTTCCTCTACCTTCGGACAAGAATGAGCTGGATAAAATGCTGCCCATGACCTTTGCCAACAATGAAGGCAAGCAGCCGATGAGTGCCAAACTCTTTGCAGAGATGCTAAAAAGCAATAATTACAACCGTGATATTCCTGAAATTGGCCCCAACTTCCCCCTGAATAGTGGTGCAAGTTTTGAAGGAAAAACACGGATCGAAAGCCTCTTATCCATGCGGGCCGATGACCAGGCTAAGTGGCGCATAGTAGCTATGCGCTATGACCTCTGCGCTCCGAGTCCGGAACATAACCGCCTCCAGAATTTCAAGATGGGCAGTGGGGCCCTGCCGATGCCCATGCCTGAACAGTGGAAGCCCGAGGAATGTTTGCCCCAGCTGCGCTTGACCGCTCAGCCCCTGGAGATGGACGAGAAAATCAAGGTCGGTGACTTTGCGATCCATATGCTGTTTAGGCTGACGGAGGAAGAGACAAGAAATCTCTACCAGGAGCTGAAGGGATTTCGCGATCTTTGTCGGGATATCGGCAGTGGTTTGCCTCTAGGAGTCCAGCCTTGCTTGGCTTTTGCACAAAAGTCGGGTCGCTACGGCAGCGAAGAGTTCAATTTTGTTTATACGATGATCAAAAAATACGCCAAGAATCTGGAAGGCCTTGCCATGATGGCCACAGCGGGGGGCGATGATCCTTGGCTGTTTATGAACGGGACTGTCAAGGACGGAAACTTCGTGCATCAGAAGATCGATGCTGTCACGCAGAAGGATCCTGCGAAGCTCAAGCGCAATGCCCAGGGACGGGTGGTGGAGCCCTTTGGCAATGGCTTCTTCCAGATGATCTCCTTTCTCGATACCCAAGGTCGGCTTGATAACTTGATCGATATCAAGAGGACCTCACCCCTGCCCATTCTCGAGAATGTAAGCTTTGCCCTCGAGTCTAAACATTTCAATATGACCACTCGTGTGGTCGAGCCTGCTGATCCTAAGCTGTTCAATCTCATCGAAAATCCCCTGGCCAGCGACTTCTTCTCGACGGACTGTGCCTCCTGTCACGCGGTGTCAGGTTCATCGCGCTTTAAAACCAATAAGGTCATTGCAAAAGTGAGCCCCGATCAGGAGGCAGCAGGTTTTCCTGCAGGATTCTATACCTCGGGGAATCCACGGGATCCGACGAGCAGTTTTGAGTGGCAGCGGGCACAGCTCGACTCAGCCTTCCGAATTGAAGCGGCCTATGCGGCCTTTGTTGACCCCGCTGTCCAGACTCAATCCGATACCTTTGTCCTCAATGCCTTTATTCATTTTGGCTATTTCCATGGACGACCTGCCGTCAGCCCTCGGACGGCCCAGGAATCAGGGCTGGTAGCACGCATGGCAAATAAAGCATTTGCGCGCGGTGCGCTGCCTAGTGCCAAGTGCTCCTCCCAGGAGATCAAGCAGTGCTTCATGAGCCAGCGCTTTGCTGATAGGGGGGGCAAGCTCAACAATATTGATTGGATCATTGATGCGCAGAACGAAGCGGGTCTCTGCTATATCGAAGTTTGCAAGGATTCTGCAGAACTGGTGAAAGCACTCTATGGCGAGCAGGTTAAAACCTGGTATCTAGCGACCGAAGATGTCAAGGTTTTACCCCTTAAGGGCAAGTTTAGCCAGCCCATGTTTATCCGGAAGGGCAGCTCCTTTGTTTCACGCGACTACGTTTACTCGGGATATCCTTGGGAAAGTCAGAACCTGGTTCCCCTGGAGGATGCTCAAGGCAATCGAGTCTATACGAAAACGCAGAATCTCAATTTCAATGCCAAAGATCTTGAGTTTCCTGAGTATCGGATTGAGCTGGAACGACAGTTCGTTAAAGTACCGACAGCGCCCTAATCGATCTTAGCAGCCAGCCTCCCTTCAATTGAAGGAGGCATCCAAGCGCTTGATGATTAGAGATGTCGAAGACCAAGGGCTGACGGTCAAGCCCGAATCCGATCGCCTTCGGGCTTTTCTCTGTACCCAATTTCCAAACGTGCCGATCTGCAAGTAGCTGCTTGACGCCTGCATCTAAAAAGACCTTCGAATCCCCTCACTCCCGGTCGGCAAAGGGACATGGGGTCGGCTTACGAATTGTTGAATGGAACTTCCCAATTGCGTACCAATGCTTCTGCAAATAGAGGCAAATATGAGCTACGAGGTGTGAGTGAACCAGGTCAAACTTATGCTGTTTTTTTTTGATCCCTTTGGCATCACGCTGGCCCGCTTATTTTCCCGACAGATATAGGCACCATCCAGGACTAAAAGATGAAAGTGCAAATTGAGATTGATGAGCGAGCCGGGGCGTAAGTGCTGGGGTGCTTTTAAGCGTCTTCGGGACGGATTTCTTTCTCTGTGCTGCCAGGGAAAATCAAGGGCTCGGGCTGGTCAGAGCACATCGGAGGCCATATGTCGGGTCCGAAGCCGACGGGGCATAGCTCAGAGCAGTCATGAACACTCCGGTATATGAGCCATGGTTCCAGTAACCCCCACGTAGGAAGGCGCCCCCGGAACCGTTGGTTCCGGGGTAATACTGTCCGATCCATCTTGTAGAGTTCCACGCGTCAGACCAAAACCCTTTGACAGCGTTTGTGGGGACCAAATCTTTGAGTGCAGTGGTAGTGGTCCCAGTCACGGCTGTGTATTCATACCAGGCAGCTGTCGCACCCGGCTTATCCCCACGGTTGATGTAGTTGACCCATTCCGAAACATTGCCGGAGAGGTCCCAGATCACGTTGCTATTGGAGAGCGTGAGGGTTCGCCTTTGCTCAGCCGTATCTCCGGAGCTGACCGCCGTGCAGGTGCCCTCGACATAAAAGTCTGTGTCATTGCTGGGAGCAGCACAAGCTGAAGCAGGGCTATTGTCATTATGCCCAGCGAAGAGCGAACCGCTGCCGACCGTCCCGCCTGACCAGTTGCCGTTGGTCCCAGCTACGTTGGTGCCGATGGTCATCCACTGGGGATTGGAGATGAGATCGTAGCCTGTGCCAAGGGCGCGGCAGGCTGTTATCGAAGCGGTCTGCG
>JBGSTX010000276.1:0-7616 GCA_041736305.1 Oligoflexus sp.
AATAGCGTTGAGGTCATGCTCGCCATAAATGACGAGTACACCCCAACTCCCGCCGTTTCCCACGCAATTCTCAGCTACAACCGAGGCCGTAAACACGGCTTCGCCGACGGCATCGTCATCACTCCCTCGCATAATCCACCGGCTGACGGTGGCTTCAAATACAATCCGCCTCATGGCGGGCCCGCTGAAAGCGAGATAACAAATAAAATCGAGAAGCTGGCTAATGAGTTTCTTGAGCTGCAGTTAAAAGGCGTCAAGAGATTTTCCTATGCGCAGGCGCTCCGCGCTTCGACTACTCATCGGCATGACTTCCTCAAGGCCTATACCCAGGATCTGGGCAAAGTCATCGATATGAATGCCATTCGTCATGCTAAGCTCAGACTCGGCGTGGATCCACTCGGCGGAGCTGGAGTCCACTATTGGAGCCGAATTGCTGAAGTTTACGAGCTCGATCTCACAGTCGTGAACGAACTCGTCGATCCGACCTTCAGCTTTATGACCCTCGATTGGGATGGGCGGATTCGCATGGATCCGTCCTCACCCTATGCAATGCAGCGCCTCATTGATATGAAGGATCGCTTCGACATCTCTTTTGCATGCGATACGGATCACGATCGACACGGAATCGTTACGCGCAGCGCCGGGCTCTTAGCCCCTAATCATTATCTGGCCGTCGCAATTCACTACTTATTCCAAGAGCGAGCGAATTGGGCCGAGCAAGCGGCTGTTGGCAAGACGATCGTAAGCAGTCAGATAATCGATAGAATTGCCGCCAAGCTTGCTCGCAAACTCTATGAAGTGCCTGTTGGATTCAAGTGGTTTGTCGACGGTCTGCTGAGCGGCTCCCTTGCATTTGCTGGCGAAGAAAGCGCGGGTGCATCGTTCGCTCGCCTCGATGGCAGCGTCTGGACTACAGACAAAGACGGAATCATTCCTTGCCTTCTGGCAGCAGAAATAATGGCTGTTAAGGGCCATGACCCGGGGGAAATCTACAAGGAACTCATCGACGAATTTGGCGAAACTTTCTATGAGCGAAGGGAAGCAAAGGCTCTTCCCGAGCAAAAATCCTTGCTCGCTCGACTTTCCGCCGAGAATGTTCGGCATACTTCGCTAGCTGGTGAAAAGATTGAGCACATCGTCACCACCACAGACAGTGGCCTTGCCATTGGGGGTTTGAAAGTGACTAGCAATGGCGGCTGGTTTGCGGCGCGTCCTTCGGGAACGGAGAATATCTACAAAATCTATGCTGAAAGCTTTCGCGGGCAAGAACATGTGCAACTCATTCTCGAGGAGGCTCAAGCTATCGTCGATAGAACCTTGGAAGCAGCGATTGAGCTCGAATAGAAGATCATGGTGCCAGCTACCCTAAACTCTTGATGGCCCGCTCATGCACTTCACCCTCTGCTGGGATTCAGCGAAAGCAAATCAACAGCCTGGCCAGCACGAATTCTGCTCGTTCTGGCCAAAGGAGACGTCCTCTGAAAAATTTCATCGCGCAATCTGAGTTAGACGCCTTGTGCGTCAACACCATTCGCTTTCTGGCCGTAGACGCTGTTCAGAAGGCTGGCTCTGGACATCCGGGCCTGCCCTTGGGTGCAGCAAGCATGGCAAGTTCTATCAGCCATGCGCTTCGAGTTTGGGGGACATATTGAGAAAGCCTGAGTTTGTTTCAGCCATACTCGTCATCAATGCCGGCTCATCGAGCATTAAATTTGCGCTCTACCCCACGGCCGAGCCGCTCGTCAGCATCCTTAGGGGCCGTATAAGCCGGATCGGTCTGAGTGGCAGCAACTTGCAGTTCAAGAGCAGCAGGGATAATGAGAATAAAACCCTTGCCCTTAAGCTTGTCGATCGCGGATCCGCAGGAACTTTTCTCATCGATTGGCTGACAGAGCAGGATTACTTTGCCTCCATACGGGCCCTCGGCCATCGAGTGGTCCACGGCATGTCGCATATCCTGCCCGAACTCGTCACAGAGCAAGTTGTAGAAGAATTGCGCCGCATCAGTCCCTGCGATCCTGAACATATGCCCCGAGAGATAGAACTGATAGAAGCATTTCGCCAGCGTCATCCAGAAATTCCTCAAATCGTCTGCTTTGATACTGCTTTTCATGCGAAGATGCCACGCGTGGCCAAGCTGCTAGCGATACCGCGACGTTTCGCAGACAAGGGCATCCAGCGATACGGCTTCCACGGCTTATCTTACGCCTATCTCATGGAGGAGCTTCGGAGGCTCGCCGATCCAGCAGCCGCGAAAGGTTGCGTGATCCTAGCCCATCTCGGCAGCGGGGCGAGCCTAGCTGCCGTGCGGGATGGTCAAAGCATCGACACCAGTATGGGCTTCACCCCGGCGTCAGGCCTGCCGATGAGCAGCAGGTCTGGCGATCTTGACCCGGGGCTTATGAGTTACCTAGTGAATTCCGAGCACATGAGCCCTTCGCAGTTTCACCACATGATCAACTCGGAATCGGGGCTGCTCGGAATCTCGGAGACCAGCGACGACATGCAGGATCTACTGGACAAAGAAGCGAGCGATATTCGCTGCGCAGAAGCCGTGGCACTGTTTTGCTATCAAGTGAAAAAGTGGATTGGCGCTTTCGCTGCCGCTCTAGGTGGGATCGACACCTTGGTCTTTACTGGGGGGATTGGTGCGAACTCTCCTGTGATCCGCTCGCGCATTTGTGAAGGCCTGGCCTTTTTAGGGGTAGAGCTCGAAGACTCTTGCAATGAGAAGGGCGAGCCCATTATTTCTTCGAGCGCCGGCCGCGTCATGATTCGAATTGTTCACACCGATGAAGAATTGATGCTTGCCCGCGCGCTCATCGATGAGATTTCAATATGACTCCAGATACGGCGAATAGCTGCTAACAAAAAGGCTAATTTATGAAATCTTCAGACGAAACAGTCAAAAGCTTGAGTCCTGAACTTCTCACTAAGATGGACGCCTACTGGCGTGCCACTAACTATCTCTCGGTTGGTCAGATTTATTTGGCCGACAATCCTCTTCTGAAGCGAGCGCTCACCTACAGGGATGTGAAGCATATGCTCCTTGGACACTGGGGCACGACACCTGGGCAGAATTTCATCTATGTGCACCTGAATCGCGTGATCAAAAAATTCGATCTCGACATGATTTATGTCTCTGGCCCCGGACACGGCGGTCCCGCTGTCGTGGCTAACACTTATCTCGAGGGAACCTACAGCGAGATCTACCCCAACATCAGCCAAGACGAGGCAGGGCTACAGAAGCTTTTCCTACAGTTTTCGTTTCCAGGCGGAATTCCCAGTCACGCATCCCCTGAGTGCCCAGGGTCCATTCATGAGGGCGGAGAGCTGGGCTATTCACTCAGTCACTCCTTTGGAGCCGTATTCGACAATCCGGATCTCGTCGTCGCCTGCGTTGTGGGTGATGGCGAAGCAGAAACAGGCCCACTCGCTACCGCCTGGCATTCGAATAAGTTCCTCAATCCGCTCACCGACGGCGCGGTCCTGCCTATCCTACATCTCAATGGCTACAAGATTTCCAATCCTACGGTCTTAGCGCGCATCTCTCGCGAAGAATTGGAATGGCTCTTCCGCGGTTACGGTTGGACTCCTTACTTCGTCGAAGGCGACGAACCGGCATCGATGCATGAAGCGATGGCGGCGACGCTCGATAAGGCACTAAAGCAGATAAAAGAAATCCAGAGAGAAGCCCGCGTCGAGGGCAAGACAACGCGACCCCGCTGGCCGATGATCGTGCTCGATTCACCAAAGGGCTGGACAGGGCCGAAGGAGGTCGATGGTCGCCAAATCGAGGGGACCTTTCGCGCCCACCAAGTGCCTATTTTGGTAGCTCCACCAGCAGCTCCCGAGCATCTCCAGCAGCTTGAGAGCTGGCTACGGAGCTATCGCCCAGAGGAACTCTTCGATTCAGAGGGTCGGCTGAATGCTGAGCTGGCTGAGCTTGCGCCCAAGGGGGATCGTCGGATGGGCGCGAATCATCACGCGAACGGTGGCAAACTTCTCCGCGAATTGCGGCTGCCGGACTATCGTGAATATGCCGTCCCTATCTCCGAGCCTGGAGTTCTAGGCATCGGGGACACCCACGTACTCGGCCGATTTCTGCGTGATGTCGCCAAGCTGAATCAAGAACAAAGGAACTTTCGCGTCTTTGGCCCTGACGAAACGCTATCGAACGGCCTAGAGGCTCTCTTTGAAGTAACGAATCGCCAATGGGATACCTCGACCGAAGCCAATGACGAATTTCTCGCTCCCGCTGGACGGGTGATGGAGATGCTCAGCGAACATCAGTGTGAGGGCTGGCTTGAAGGTTATTTGCTCACCGGGCGCCATGGTCTATTCAATTGCTACGAAGCCTTCATCCATATTATCGACTCTATGTTCAATCAACACGCTAAATGGCTAAAAGTATCAGCCGAGCTGCCGTGGCGACCGAAGATAGCATCCTTGAACTATCTTTTGACTTCGCACGTTTGGCGTCAAGATCACAATGGCTTCACGCACCAAGATCCAGGGTTTATCGATCATGTGGTCAATAAAAAGGCCGACATCATCCGCGTCTATCTCCCTCCCGATGCCAACTGCCTCTTGTCTGTCATGGACCATTGCCTTCGCAGCCAACACTATGTAAACGTCGTCATTGCAGCTAAACACCCGGCGCCGCAGTGGCTCGACATGGATGCTGCTCTAAAACACTGCAGCGAGGGCATCGGCATCTGGAAGTGGGCGAGCAATGACCAAAACACTGTCCCCGACCTAGTAATGGCCTGCTGTGGTGATGTGCCTACCTTAGAGACGCTTGCCGCCGTTTCCATCATGCGCGAACATCTGCCTGATCTCAAAATCCGTGTGCTCAACGTCGTCGATCTCATGAAGTTGCAGTCGGCATCAGAACATCCCCATGGCTTGAACGACACCGACTTTGATCAGCTTTTCACCAAGGACAAGCCGGTGATCTTCGCCTTTCATGCCTATCCTTGGCTGATCCACCGCCTGACCTACCGCCGAAGCAATCATGGCAATATCCACGTTCGCGGCTATAAAGAAGAAGGCACCATCACCACGCCCTTCAATATGACTGTTTTGAATGATATGGACCGCTTTCACCTTGTGATGGATAGCATAGACCGTCTCCCACAGACTGGTGAGAAAGGTATCTACCTGAAACAGAAGCTCGAGGATAAGCTGATTGAGCACAAACAATATATCGACAAAAATGGTCAAGACATGCCGGAAATCAGAGACTGGAAGTGGAGTACGATGAAATGAAAGAACAATCATTGATGGTGACAGCGAAGTCTCTCATGGCGAATGGAAAAGGTCTTTTGGCGATCGATGAAAGCAACCCGACCTGCAACAAGCGCTTTGCCGATCTGGGAATCCCTCAGACGGAAGAGGCTCGCCGATCCTATCGAGAACTGCTCGTGACCACACCTGCTCTCCATGAGAATATAAGTGGCATCATTCTCTATGACGAGACGTTCTACCAAAAGGCAAAAGATGGAACGTCCTTTGTGAATCACATGAGAGCTCAGGGAATCATCCCTGGCATCAAGGTTGATACCGGGGCACATGCAATGGCTGCTCATCCGGGGGAAAAAATCACGGAGGGGCTTGATGGATTGCGTGAACGGCTCAAAGCATACTTTCAAATCGGCGCCCGCTTTGCGAAGTGGCGAGCCGCTATCAGCGTGGGAGTCGACCTACCCAGTCGAACGTGCATCGAAGCTAACGCACACGCCTTAGCCCGTTATGCAGCATTATGCCAGGAAGTAGGCCTCGTCCCCATCGTCGAGCCAGAGGTGCTGATGGACGGACCACACAGCCTCGAGCGCTGTCGCCAGCTGAGCGAACTTGTCCTCCACAGTGTCTTTGATCAGCTTTACGCCCAGAGAGTGATGCTGGAGGGGCTCATCTTGAAGCCCAACATGATCCTTCCTGGACTCACGTGTCACGTCCAAAACCCTTTGGCCGAGATTGCAGATGTGACCGTGGAGACTTTCCTGCGGGTGGTGCCAGCTGCTGTTCCTGGGATCGCCTTCCTTTCGGGAGGACAAGCGAGCGAACTTGCTTCGGCTCGCTTAAACGCCATGAACCTTAGGTTTAAGGGGCGCTTGCCGTGGGAGCTCGGCTTTTCTTTTTCCCGTGCCCTTCAAGAGCATGCCTTGGAGATCTGGAAGGGTCATGACGAGCAGACCCGGGCCGCGCAGCAAAATCTGTATCATCGAGCCCTTTGTAATCGCGCGGCGCGGCGCGGTGAATATACGCAAGAAATGGAGAAGAGGCGATGACTAGGACAGACCAAGAAACATCATCTCTAAATCTTTATCTCATTCGGCATGGTGAAACTGAATGGTCCCAGTCTGGTCAATACACGGGACGCACCGATATTCCCCTCACGGCTCATGGCAGAGAGATAGCGAAGCAGCTCGGTGAAAGTCTTCGCACAATCCCGTTCTCGCGCGTCTTCACGAGTCCTTTATTGCGCGCGCAAGAAACCTGTCAATGGGCAAATCTCTCAACTGCCACGGAGATCGATGTGGACCTAGCCGAGTGGGACAATGGGCAAGACGAGGGGCGAACCCCTGCGGAAATTCTCGCCTTGCGGCCAGGGTGGAATCTGTTTCGCGATGGCTCTCCGGGTGGCGAAAGTCCGGTTCAAATAGCCAAGAGAGCTGATCGCTTCATCGAGCGCATGCGAGCTCTTGAAGGCAATATTGCTCTCTTCTCTCATAGTCATTTTGGTCGCATTTTGGCCGCCCGTTGGATTGAACTTTCCGTAGAATACGGCCAGCACTTTCTTTTCGATACGGCTTCGCTGAGTATTCTCAGCTACGAACATAAGAGGAAGAGTATGCCGGCAATATCCCTGTGGAATTCTGCCGTTCCAAATTTATGAAAATCTGAAAAATCGTCATGATTACACTTCTCTTTTTGACGCACATTGTTTGAGCATTAAAGCTCTTTGAACCTAGCACCTATGAGCCGGAGTCCAAAGGCTCGGACTCGATTTTCCAGATCACCCTGTTCTGCTGCGTCCAGCTTGAGATTCTCCGCCATCTGCAAGGCCTCGCTCGCCTCTTCGCGGGCTTTATCGAATTTTTCTTTCACTTCATCGTCATTATCTTTCTCTTTTTCTGCAGTCTTTCTCAGAAATTTTGCCCAAGCGCCATATATCTCAGCAGTCTGGACGACAGCCCAGAGCTCCCTATGTTCACCGGGAAGCTGCCCATCATAGCTCCGCCACTGCTCTCGACTCTTGCCTATGGCTTCCAGCGAGTCCGGCCAGCGTTTTTGAATGCGCAGAGTATCGGCTAGATTGTTTAAGCTCATCGCTAGAGCTCGAGCTCGAGCCAGAGGTTCGTTGATCTTTTCTGCCACTTCGAGGCTTTCTCGCAACCAGTGTTCGGAGGCAAAGCTTTGACGCAGCTCGTAGGAATCGACATCGAGACTCAGCAGCACATCGTGCAGTTCCGCTGGCGTGCTCAACTCCTTTAGGTAAAGGTACTGGAGGTGGTGGTAGGCGTAGGCTTTTTCGAATTCTTTCTTCTGCCGGTAATACCAACCTATACGTTTGAGGCTTCTGGCGGCTATCCGCCTTTCCTCATTGGCTA
>JBGSTX010000282.1:0-7798 GCA_041736305.1 Oligoflexus sp.
TAAAATTAGATATGCCGGGCGATGGAATCTTTGATCCAACGGAATTCTGTCTCTGGTATCGGATCCAGAACTTCCAGATCGTCGAAGCCGAGGTCCTGAATCCAATGCACATTACGCATTTCAGGGAGTGGAGATACCACGGCGGTACCGTCTTCCTTCTCGTAATATTCAAAAGCTTCTAAGATTTTTCCGCTTTTAGTAAGTTGATAGTAGTGATAGCCATCGCCATTCACCAACCGGCCATCCCGCGAGTCGCCTGTCCAATATTCTCTGGCAAACATGATGTCAGAGACCAATTCAATATTCATGCCTCGTCCTCCTGAGCCTCTTTACACAAAGCTCCTCCTTTCACGTTCGGCAGAATTTCTTCCGACCTGAGCCACCTCTGAGAAAAAGATTTAAGCGGCTGTTTTCTCAGTTAATTTAGTGGATGTCCGAAGCGATTCCAGCGGACATTTGGCAAGAAGCTTTCATCGCGGTTGTAGGCGCTCCAGAGGACGAAGAGGGCCTTGCCCCGCACGTAACTCATAGGTACCTGGCCCCAGGCCCTGGAATCGGTAGAATTATCGCGATTATCCCCCATCACGAAGAGGGAGTCCTGAGGCACCACGTAATCACCTTTATCAGGAAATTTTTGGCTGAAGTAGAAGTGTGCATTGGCCACTTTATCCTGGATAACCCAGTGATCTAGATCGCCCAGCTTTTCCATATAGAGCGACTTCACTTCGGCATTATCGCTAATATCGTCGAGAATGGTGCGGTCGTTATTGTGCTCGATCTTGCTTTGAGGCTGATCGTTGATATAGAGGATATTATCTTCGAAGCGAATACGGTCTCCTGGCATACCAACTACGCGTTTTACGTAATCGATCTCAGGGTCTTTTGGATAGCGGAAAACGATGATATCCCCGCGCTTCGGACTGCCCCATTTGATGAGCCCAATGTCTGTAAACGGAACCTTGAGTTCATAAGAGAGCTTCCAAGCCAAGAGTCTGTCACCCACCTTTATGGTTGGTTCCATCGAGGCGGTAGGAACATGATAGGGCGAGGCTACCGACCAGCGAAAACAGAAGATTAGAAATATCAAAACAGCAAGTGTTGACGTAGGTTTTCCGGGGTCCAAAATCCTGGTTTCTGCTTGGTATCCGACATATCTAGTTTTTATGACCTCAATGCAAAAAGGGCAAAAGGGCCAGCTTTATCCACAAAAAAAGCTGTAACACCACTTATTACATGAGCGCGATTAATTTGTCATGAGACAACACTCACTAAGAAAGCTGCCGAGGGCTGCAGAAGTGGGAGAGGGTTCAGTACCGGCCTAGTTTTGCCGATGAGGAGGGGAGGGGGGGCTATGGTAGCGCGCATGGTAAACAGTGTTCTCAAAAAGCTAGATCGGCCTTGCAGCGTGCTAAAGCTCCTCAGGATCGGCTGTTTCCTTCTGCTCTGGAAGAATGAGACTCTTTGGGCTTACAGTGCCAACAAAGTGGCCTTCGAGTTCCTCGACACCGGGCGCTATCGCGTTACGGTATCGTATACGGTGCCAGCCTTAAAAGAGTTTCGCGAGAGCTATGTGATCTTCAAAAAGAAGAAAGACGCAGAAAAATTCTACTGGGCCCTTATCCGAGGAGCTGACTTCTACCCCGAAAACCCCGAACTTCTGCGTTTTGTCGAACCCAAGCGCGAGCCTGAGCCCTGGTAATTTAAAGGCTCCGGGCCGCGGCGAGAGCTCGATCGGATACGCTGGCTCCTAAACGACTGATCACATCGCTTGCCAGAGTTGCGCCGAGCCTTCCACAGACATCCAGGGGCTTGTCGTTGCACAGGCCGTAGAGAAAACCCGCCGCGAACATGTCGCCAGCCGCAGTGGTGTCGATGACTTCCGTCGCCACCGGTTTTACGGCGTAACGAGTCGTACCTTTGCCGACCAGAGCACCCTCGGCACCGAGCTTGATGGCGGCGATAGCACCGGCATCTGTGATGCGTTGGCAGGCTATTTCAGGGCCGGTATCGAAGAGCAAGCGAGTCTCTTCACGATTAGAGAAGACGACGTCGGCATATTCTTCGATGAGGTGAATAAAGTCTTCGCGGCTGTTACGCACGACGAAAGGATCGGCGAGGTCGAAGGAAATAAGGGTGTCGTTGGCTTTGGCGATGTCGAGCGCCTTGCGGATCGCTCTTACCTGACTTGGATTCGCCCACTGATAGCCGCAGAAATGAAAGACTTTGGCAGCCGCGATCTCTTTCTCGGGAACGATATCTTCATCGAAGAGACAGCTGGCACCGAGGTTGGTATTCATCGTGCGTTCGCCATCGGGCGTCACCAGAATGAAGCAAAGCCCTGTGTGCGCTTTAACCTGTTTGATATGAGCCTGGATCCCGAGATTCTTCATGCGGGTTTCGATGAGTCTGCCGTAGACATCGCTACCAACTGAACCAGCAAAAGCTGTCTTGGCACCGAGAGCTGCGAGAGTTCGCACAGCGTTCATCGATGAACCACCTAGTTCTTGGGTCGTAGTCTGTCCTTCGAAGTGCTGAATGACTTCGAGCTGCCGGGCATCGTCGACAAGATGCATGATGCCTTTGTTTAAACCTAAACGAGTTAGGTCGGAATCATGTGAGGTGACTAGAATATCGACGAGGGCATTGCAAATAGATACGACGTCCAAACTTTTCACGGCAAAAAGCTCCTGAGCAGGCAATAAAGCGCCAGTCTAGGGAGCTGAACCGTGGGTGTCAAGTCGCGGCTCAGACCTCTTGCGAACTCTCTGCGGGCGGTGGCTGCTTGAAGTGGCGTAGGTTGGCTTGGACCGCTTCCTGTTTTAATATTTTGGCCTGCAAAGTCTCAAGATCCTGGATACTCGAATAGACTATGGAAACATATTTTTTATGGCATATCTGACTGACCGCAAAAGCGGTGAAGAGAGGTACAAAGCTCAGCTCACTGACCAGGAGGGCGAGGGCAAAGGCGACGATGAGGATAGGGAAGAGACCGAGGCATTGATTGCGTCGTTTGGACCAGAATCTCTGGCCACTTTGGGATGTTGTGATGGCGAAGCTGTAGAAAACAAGTACGCAAGCAGGTCCTAGAGCCCAGCGCATCCACGGAGCCCTGATGAGGGCGGAGGCGATTTCGAGGGCGATGAGTACTCCGAAAGCCCAGTAGGCTCGCATGTTCTGACGGCGCAGCGAAGTCTCATGATGAGGCCATCCCATAGGCAGCTTCAGCCGGACCCAGGTTCCGAGAATGGATGTAGCGAGAACCACGCAGGTGGTCACATCGATCCGTGGTAGTCCCATAGCATCCTATAAAGTCTTTGCATGATCTGCTAATACGCGAAGTATAATGGGAAATCGGCCCAGTGTCACGAGATAGCTGAGCGCGCTTAGCTGGCGAGCTTTGAAGGCTTTTTAAGAATTGCCGCGGGGCGTATGTTGTTCAAGAAAACAAATCCTTTGAGCGAACTAGAACCTTTGAGCTGCGAGGGCATGCGGATCGCGGTAAGTATCGCCAGCTGCAAAGGCTCGTGCAGACTCTCGGGACGATTAACGATAATCGTATGATTGCCTTGAGCCAGCGGAGCCAGGGCTGCTGCGAGGAGATTGGCATCTTTCTGCAAAGACAGACCTTCGATCAGTATCCCGATCGCCAGTCCGTCGCCTATGAGATGAACTTTCCCGCTGTCTTTTATAAGGTTTTGGCTGAGAAGCAGGAATGACTTGAAAACCTTGATGCGCTGAGGGTTCAGCCCGAATTGGGTCTGGCATTCGTCGATAAACTGTCGACCTTCTTCGAACTGCTGCCATTCACGCGATTTAATAACACCACCTGCAGAAAGGCAGTCTTTGAGATCAAAAGGGATAGCGGTATTGCAGGCCATCGAGATGAGGCGAAACAGGACCGAGCTTATCAGCATATCACCCGGGTCGACCCAAGCCGAGATCTTGGTCCGAAGTCCCTTATTCCAGCTTATTTCTGATCGAAGGTCAGCAGTTTGCTGCTGGTGGATGCATGCCAGCAAGTGGTTTTCATCCAAATCTTTTGCTGCTAGCCCGTCGCTGATACAGCCCTTGTCGGTAGCGAAGAGTAGGTGGTGCTGAGGAGCATGATCTTCGTCGAGTTTTTTAAGCCATGGCGAATGAAGAGAGTGAGCGAAACGCGTATCCATTGAGGCCTGAAGGCACACAATAGTCTGACGTAGGGCATCCTTGAACTGGATCAGCCCTTCGTAGCGCTTCTTTTTAGGTTTCACTTCAGACATAAGCCGCCAAGAATTTAAAAATTCTACTACCTTCAGGGGTATCGGAGCTTTGCCTAAGAAGTTGAACGGGGGATGAGGGGCTGAGACTGAATTTTTTCTTTAACAATTCAACCTATCGGAAATACTCGGTATTTATATGTTTTGTCGCCGGGCTTCAGCCCAAAATTTGGTCCAGTACTGATAGGCGGAGTAGTAAGAAAATCCGATCGAAACCCAGAGTACAAGCATTCCAATAGTTGCATACTGGGGAACTTTACAGAGAAGTAGGACCAGGGCGATATCCTGGAGAGCCGTCTTAATCTTACCAAAACTACTGACTTTAATCGAAAAACCCTGCTCGACGGCAGCCAAACGTAAGCCCGAAATCGCCAGCTCGCGGCTCAGAATGAGGACAGTTATCCAGCCAGATAGGATTCCTGCATCGGTAAGGATTACTACCGCAGCGGCCACCAAGAGCTTGTCGGAGATCGGGTCGAAGATCTCTCCGATCTTTGTGACGCTGTTCATCTTCCGCGCTATATAACCGTCAAGAAAATCGGTGATGGCTCCCACCGCAAAAAGAAAGGCACAAAAGTAATTGAGGAATTCCATATCCCAAGGATAGAGGAGGCATATGACAGGGATAAGGAGCACGCGGAACAGTGTGAGTTTGTTCGGTAGGTCCTTCAGCCAGGAATTACTGCCCTGCTTTTGTGCTTCCTGATCCATGCGCGACTGATATTCCCTTTTTCCGTCCATCCTCAACAGATCCCCAAGTTCCCGGCGACTGAGACGCCTATTTCGCGTTTAGCTTTCGCGTGGTATGGAGAGCCTGTGTGGAACAGAGCTCACGCAGAGAGCGAAAGACAGTTCATTGCGGCGCGTCCAAACTCTGGCAAAGCAGCCATGGAAATCGCGCTTCAACTATAGCCGAAGACCTTTGCTAAAAACCATGAGATTTCCTCTTTCCAGGTATGTGAGCTCTTAAATCTCGTCTTTCAAAATGCGCGAGAGACCCTATTGGAGTTGCTATGGCGCTTACAATACAGACAGATCATCTCATTATTGGTTCCGGGATAGCCGGGCTCATGCTCGCGCATAAACTTGGCCAAATCGGCAAGGTAATGGTCATCGCTAAGGAACTAGCCTTAGAGACCAACACTCGCTACGCGCAAGGTGGGATTGCGACAGTTTTGAGTCCGGAAGACTCTTTCGAGCGCCACATAGCCGATACTCTTGAAGCGGGTGCAGGACTTTGTCAGCGGGATATCGTCCAAATGGTGGTGGAGAGTGGGCCTCATCTAATTCAGGAGCTGATCCAGCTCGGCGTCGACTTCACCCGATCGAAAGGTGATTCTTCGACTCAACCTTATCACCTGACTCGGGAAGGGGGACATTCCGCGCGTCGCGTGATCCATGCGGATGATCTGACTGGTCGCGAAGTGCTGCGTGCCCTGACTCAGGCGGTCGCCAGCAACCCTAATATTCAAGTATTTGAGAATACTTTCGCGGTCGATCTACTGACGACCGATAAATACCATCCTCGATTTGATTCCAACATCTGCCTTGGTGCTTATGTGCTCAAGCGCGAGAGCCGTGAAATTTTTCAAATTCGCAGCCGCACCACTTATCTTTGCACAGGTGGACACGGCAAGGTTTATCTCTATACTTCAAATCCCGACGTGGCGACGGGCGACGGACTAGCCATGGGCTGGCGAGCCGGTTGCAAGGTTGCGAATTTGGAATTTATGCAATTCCATCCGACCTGTCTGTACAGCAGCAAGGCCAAAACCTTTCTTATATCCGAAGCCGTGCGGGGCGAAGGGGCGACGCTGAAGAATGCAGAAGGTCAGCCTTTCATGCACAAATACCATCCACTCGAGTCACTCGCGCCTCGCGATATCGTCGCCCGAGCAATTGACGCCGAAATCAAGCAGAGCAGCACGCCCTACGTTTTTCTCGACGCGAGGCCAATCGGGGAAGCCAAGATAAAAACACATTTCCCCAACATCTACAGCTTTTGCCTCGAGCAAGGCATAGATATGACCAAGGAGATGTTGCCGGTCGTTCCCGCCGCCCACTATAGCTGCGGAGGTTTGGCGGTTGATGCTTGGGGGCAGACCACAGTCAGTCAGCTTTATGCGATAGGGGAAGTGGCTTGTACTGGTCTGCATGGCGCAAATCGCTTGGCATCGAACAGTCTCCTCGAAGCATTGGTCTTTGCTGAACGGGCCTTTCAGCGGGTGCAGGAAAGCCAAAAGGAAGAAGAGCTGAACGTGGAAGTGCCTGATTGGAACAGTTCGAGCGTGCTCGAAAACGACGAGCTCGTGGTTTTGACTCATACCTGGGATGAGATCCGCCGGATCATGTGGAACTATGTGGGAATAGTTCGTTCGGAAAAAAGGCTGCAGCGTGCATTTGACAAGATCAGCGCAATTCGGAGCGAACTGCAAAACTACTACTGGTATCATCATATCGATACCTCTCTCCTTGAGGTCCGCAATCTGGCCGATGTTGCATTCCTGACGATACGCTGTGCCATGAAGAGGAAAGAATCGCGAGGCATCCACTATGTGATTGATTACCCGGAGCCGCGGCGGGATCACCAGCCAACCGATACCCTGATCTGGTAGCGTTACTTTTTAAGATAGCTTCTAATGTTTTACAGCCTTTGCGTTCCTGCTTTATCGTGCTACCTTTCTAAAAGCTGTCCCAAAAAACGGCTAGTTGGCTCTAGGCAAGAAAAACCGAATTTTTCTTGAGCGGTCTAAGAGCTATAGCAAGTTTTAAGGCGGATTTCGAAGTTACCCTCGTGAAAGGAGACAACATGCGCGTGAAGTCGACGCTTATCATCAGTTCATTTCTTCTTGCCACGCTTAGCGCTTGCCAGAAGTGTAGCGATAACAAAGATCAGTCTGCAGCGACGAATCCAGCCGCTACGGAAACCCCAGCAACTAGCGATTCGACTGAAGCCGGCAGCACAAGCACTCCTGCCGCAAGCGAGCTGAAAATTGAAGAACTGAAGGCTGGTACTGGCAAAGAGGCGACTCCAGGCCAGCAGGTTACTGTGCACTACAGGGGAACTCTGACCGACGGGACGCAGTTTGACAGTTCGATAGACAGGAAAGAACCTTTCACCTTTCAGCTCGGCGCTGGCTCGGTGATTAAAGGTTGGGAAGAAGGCGTGAAAGGGATGAAAGTCGGCGGCAAGAGAAAGCTGATTATTCCACCTGCTATGGCCTATGGCGAAGCAGGTGCTGGTGGTGTAATTCCTCCTAATGCCACGCTAGTATTTGAAGTTGAGCTCATTGACGTCAAGTGAGCTCGTTTATTTATGGTCGCGTCGGGCTATAGCCTGCACCCAGGTGCTGGCACACTCGAGGATGGCTGCTTCGGACAGGTTGAGCTTCTCGATAGCTCGTCCTGGCACGAAGTTATGTCTCTCGGGCCAGTCGGCAAGTGGTAGGTCTCGTACCAGTTCTTCCAGAGCGCTCTTCAGTCCTTGGATAGGTCTTCCTTCCATCTCAAAACTACGAATGCATGATTTTAGGCAGACCACG
>JBGSTX010000284.1:0-4503 GCA_041736305.1 Oligoflexus sp.
CCCAAGGCTGGGATGAAAACCCGGGCGCGCTGGATCGATGAACTTGTCCAGCTCCTTACCACTTCCCGCCCTAGTCTTGGCTTTTTTCCGAGTGGCCTTGGTACTGGCTTCTGCCTGTACAAAGGTTTTCATGTCCAAAGCTTTGCAAAGAGCTTCGGAGACAAGTCCGACACCCCCGCCATGAGCAGGCACCCAGACGCTCGGCTCGCGAATGATCACAGGCTTTTGTGCTAAAAGAGATTCGTACACAGCGCCGAGCTGGGTGATTCCGAGATTGCCGAAATGCAGGCGACGACCACTCTGCTCACCTCCCACGCGCGACAACGCAGTCAGGACCTTGGCCATTGCCCCATCACGAAGCAGGGGACCACCATCGAAATAGGGGGCTTTGTCTGGTGCGAATAGCTGCCCATTATAAGGACTCACAACCCGACCATCCGCCAGCGACACGCCGCGACGCAGAAGAGTGAAAATGCTCTGCATGGCACCCCAGATATAAGTCCCATCAGGATTGGCCAAACCGCGCCTTTGCTTACGCAAGAAGTTTTCCGACCAGTTCCGCAAATGATCCAGCGAATAGAAACTGCCAAATTGCGCATTATCGACGGGCAGGAAATCACGCGCTTCGGCATAGAGCACAAAAAGAGCGCGATACAAGACAAAGAGTCCATCCTTGAAAAGGTCCTGCGCTATCCTCTCATTGTGACGATCCTGCTTAGCCAACTTCTGTAGCTCTTTATCGACCGCCAAACGTTCGTTGATCAGAATTTCCAGGGCAAGGACTACCTGTTTGTGCAGTTCTTCGGTAATGGCTCGTGACTGCTGCAAGTCTTCTTTAAATAGAGTAGCCGATGCTGTGAGACGGACAGCTCCTCCGCTTCCACCTCCTTCTTCATCGGACTCTTCGTCATCTGATTCCTCTTCCCCATTTTCGTCTGCGGCATCAGATTCAGCTTCGGCAGCACCCGAAAAGGCAAAAAATTCGGCGCGAAGGATATAGGTCGCCACAGCCAAAGCTTGGTCATGGTCCCCAGCGGCCAACTCGTCCCAACGAACTTCAAGACACTGCCCAGAAAGTTGAGAGTCCGCGCGGAAGTAGTAGATCGCATGTGGCAAGATGAGCAAGGCTTCAGGACGCCCACAGAACTTGATGGCTCGTTCCACTTGCTCCGTCAGACTAGGTTTAAGCTTGGATTCATGGAGAACATCGCCTTTTTCTGTCGAAAGCAGCGCCCCTTGATCAGCAGATAGAGGCGCTTCACTTTGAACGCAGAAGAAAATGGCCACGGAATGGCTATCCTCAGTTGCTGCTAAGTAGGGAATATAACCGCCTTCAGGGTGGTCAATTTTCTGTGGACTGAAACTTTGGTAGCCGAGATAGCTCAGGACATCAGTCGTCCAGGCTGAAAGTAGATCTTGATAACGCTTTTTCTCGTTCTTGCGCAAATAGCGTTCGGATCGCTCCGCAAAATCCCGGTAACGATCGCGAAAGGATCGCAGTCTCTCGTTGACCAGAGATTCAAATACGGGCCTCATATCTTCACGCTGAACCAAATGGGCCAAGGTCTCGTCCGATAGAAACCCTGCGTGGTTGTGCATGCCTTTCAAGAAGGCTGCCGATTGCCGCATTTTATTTTTAGGCAGAGCCATAGTTTATCCTCTCAGTAAAAGCGCCTGTACTTGGTACTGACCATAGTCAACGTCAACAGACCAGAGTTCCTGGAGCCACGCCCCCCGTTCCTTGCAGCCCGGAGTATCCTCGGGAATGGCCTTTTGTTCTTTGCTCCATTCCTTCAATCGAGCGGCAAAATCGCGCGCTAGGTCGCCGGCAAAGCCACGGGACAGCTCCTCCAGATGGTTCTCGACTTTTCGCCAAGCCTGTTCGCCCGGAAGGGATTGTGGCCCATTGATTGCCTTAAATTCGCCTAGCGCCGTGATGGGTATGGGTTTAAGTCCGTGAGTTTCGAAGACTACGAGCCGCTGCGACAGAATACGTCCCGAAGGAGCCCTTGCTGAAAGTTCGGCCAAAACCATCTGAGCAAACGGCGCCTCTTTAACCGCAAAGACGGGATATCCCTTCTGCACGACGTGCGATCGAAATCGACTCTCGACCTGCACCGCGATGGGATGGATGGGACTTATGAAGTGCAGGATGCGCTCACCGCGACCACTGCTCAATCGATGACTCTCGTATTGGAGAAAAGTCTTGGGATCAAAAGTAATCCTCCATGGCGCGTCGAAGCTAGGATAGTCTTCAGCCAAGAGATCAAGACCGGAAATATCCCAACCTTCGGGCAGGCTCAGTCTCCATTCGTGTTGAATTTTGCCTTGGGCTTCGATTTTTCCCTCAAGCACTTCTAGCATCAGGCTAAAATTTTGACGTCTCTCGTTATGGTCTTCTGGTGCACTGAGGGGAGCTGCGCTAAATGCACTAGGGGCATTGAAACTGAAGAACTTCTGGCTTTCGGATTCGGCGTCTTTTAACTGCTTTTCCAAGACTTTTTCGTCAGCGACTTCCAAAAGGTCCATTTTATCAAAGCCGCTGATGATAGGACTCACGCTGCCTAACGAGTGAGCGGCTGCCGTGAGTCTTTGAGTCAATCGGTCCAGGACTCTTTGATCAGGGGTTGCCTTGGTATCAAACACAAGATTGTGAATATGGGGCACTTGGTTTTGGCCAAGTCGATCGATACGACCGTTGCGCTGCTCGATGGTTACGAGTGACCAGGGCAACTCGAAATGTATCAAGTGATGACAGGCATGCTGCAAGTCCTTGCCTTCAGAAATCGTATCCGTGGCAATCAGAAGTCGCAGCGGGCTATCCCTATTCGAAAAATCATCTTCGATCCTTAGGCGTTCCTCATGGGGTGTATCGCCTTTGATACTGGCGACTGCCTCGGGCTTGAGTTTGACTCGGTCCGTAAAATAGCTTTGGATAAATTCCTGGCTTTTGATGGCTTCGGTAAACACAACGACTTTAGCCGTGGGTTCTTCGGTCCAAATGGACTTGAGGGTTTGATCTAGCGCCCTAAGTTTCCCGCTATCATGATTGGCGACGAGTTGCGCCAAGGACTTACGGACACTCTCGGTGAACCACTCGGTCAAGCGTTTGCTACCGCTTATACTTTCATGGAAGGCAGACCAGCTCGATGACAGTCTTTTACGAGCGGTCTCTTCGAGCAGACGATCCCAGGTTTCAGCTTTGGCGCTCGACCGGCGTTCCATGAGCGTCATATGGATCGCATCCAAGATTTTTTTCTCATCTTTGGAGAGCGAATCTTCGGTGACCATGACTTCATGGATCTTGCGTTTTTGTATTTTCTCGCCTTGTTTTTCGACGTCTCCTTTGAGACGACGAATAAGGTATGGATTATCAGCTTGCCATTGTTCTGCCGCTTTAGGATTGCTGAACTTCGGATCGATCAAACGCAAGAGGCTGTGGAACTCATCTTTCGAACCAGTAAATGGAGTAGCCGAGAGCATAATAAGACCAGGACTCTTATAGACGATGCGTTCAGCAAGCTCGCGAAGGCGATTAGGGGCTTCGTGTCTATCACGCACGAAATGATGACACTCATCAATGATGATGAGGTCCCAGTTAACGCTTTCTAGAGATTTTAGATTCTCCCAACGTTTGACAAAATCTCGGGACACAATTACCCGCTCGACCACTTCCCAAGGATTCCGAACCCCACGTTCCGTCATGCGCAGACGCGTTTCACGGTCATAGATTTCAAAGGCAAGTCCAAATCGGTCGTAAAGCTCGCCTTGCCATTTTTCACTGAGATGCTGGGGTGCTATTATCAGGACCCGATCAGCGCGACGTCGACGCGTGAGCTCAGCCAGAATGATTGCTGCTTCAGTAGTTTTACCCAATCCTACATCATCCGCGATCAGCAAGCGTGGGAACGGCAGATGATCGACTATTCGATTCCATGGTTCGAATTGCCAAGCTTTATGATCAATTGCACAGTGAAGAGCTGTTGATGGTTCTTTAGAACTATGATGATCCTGAACCGAAAGGCTACGTCTTGCGGCGAGATACGGCTTATATATTTTATCTTTTTGTCGTTGCTCATCGGTTGGTTTGGGAGCAAGGCTGGTATTGCGGTCGTAGACTTTGAGCGAGTCCTGCTCCAGTGCCGGCAAGGCCCAAATCCGAACGAGTTCTTCAGTGAAATGAGTGCCCTGCTTGATGAGTTCGAGTTCCCAGAAGCCTTTTTCCTCGCGCAAAAATCGCCAGGTTCCGCCCCGACATTCAACGATTTGTCCAGGTTCGAGTTTTGGAATGGCTTCACGAGCTTGCCGTCCATGCCGCATGTAGAGTCTCCGCACTAGAGAATTTTTCTAGAGAAGCTATCGGCGCAAGCTGGGCAAAATGAACATTGTGGCAAGAATTGCCGGGTTACGATTTCTTTGACTGAATTCATTTTAGTTATCTTGTCGACATGCTTAAGATTTTCTCGGTGTTCTTTTTCATGCATGTAATTACCCAACCAAGCT
>JBGSTX010000306.1:0-4523 GCA_041736305.1 Oligoflexus sp.
GAAGCTGCCCGACTGGTTGAGCAAGAAGGCCCCCTTTTTACGGCAGACGATTACCACAGTACTCCCTGTATCACTAACTACGAGAATGCCGAAGAAGTCCGCTACAACCGCATATGCAGTGGCAAAGGAGACCAGGGTTTACCTGACCTCGATCAAGATTCGCCGCGAGTCCTAGAGGCTCAGCGTGCGTTCCTCAAGCGTCTAGGTGATCTCGGTGTTGGCGGCTTTCGTATCGATGCCGTCAAGCACATGGAACCCAGCTACTTCCGCGATCTTCTAACTCCTGAGCTCACCCAAGGGAAATTCGTTTACGGCGAAATCATCGCCGATCCTAAGAACTTTGATCGTGATCTTAGCCCTTATCTCGAAGCGACCTCGATGAGTTTCTATGACTTCCCGCTCAGGTCTACGATACAAAGTGCCTTTTCGATTGATGGCTCGCTGAAGACTCTGTTTCGGAGCGATCTGGTCGCCAACAAGATGGCGGTAACGAGTTCGCGCAGCGTAACCTTCGTTATAAATCATGACATCCCAAACAACGAGAGCTTTGGCGGCTACATTCTCGATCCTAAGGATGAAGAGCTGGCTTACGTTTATCTCTTCGGCCGGGCCGAGGGCACACCTTACGTTTATTCCGATCTCGGGATTGATAGCGGAGCGGGCCTCACCTATGACCGCTGGAAGTATGCTCACCGCAATCCTCTCCTCAAGCGCATGATCCAGTTCCATAACTATGTTTATGGGGAAGGCCAGAATA
Organism: Oligoflexus sp.; assembly: GCA_041736305.1. Lineage (GTDB taxonomy): Bacteria > Bdellovibrionota_B > Oligoflexia > Oligoflexales > Oligoflexaceae > Oligoflexus. Next base: position 758 of record JBGSTX010000306.1, read on the forward strand.
ACGTTTATGCTGACGACTGCGTTATCGTGGCGAAAAGAGGGAGCAAAGGCTTTTTCGGAATTAACAAGTGCGGGTACACCAAGCAAGTCACGCTAAACGGCATGATAGCTGGAGCCCAATTCAAAGAAATGATTACTGAAGGTGTCGGTACAATAAGCGGCGAGAGTTTTAATCTCGAACTGCCTGGCCGTTCGGCGCGCATGTACCTCTACAAGTAAAAAATAACGGGATCAGCGACGGCGTTTGCTTGGCTTCGTGCAAGCATACGCCCAAGCTAGCAAGACTAGCTGAATTGGTAGACGGAGCAAAAGAAACTTAGGATCGACCTCGGGAAAGAGCTCACTATTCGAGTACATGTAGTAATTAGCCGGGAATATCGCGATAAAGAGCAGCACAGTCCCCCAAGCAGCTATTCTTCTAAAGCGCTGCAGCATCAAACCAAGACCAAGTCCAATTTCAGCGATTCCGCTGAGTATGACCATGAGCTCATGAGCCGGTATATAAGGTGGCATCATTTTTAGATAGAATTCAGGTTTCAGGAAGTGATTGAGCCCTCCGAGAATAAGAAAAATTCCGAGCACGATAGCTAGTATATTCCGAATCATTGGACACTCCTGGAAAGATTGTAGCCCCATTGTCCTTCACCTCGTCTGTTTCTACGAGGCTTTTCTATCAAACGAAGGCTAGTCCTAACCGCCAAATAGCTTAGGTGTCTTCTACGCACCGATTTTGCGATCGGAGCGAATAACGGAGTTTGTCGGCCAGACTTTCCGCCAACCAAACGCACACTTTCTAAAGATATGTACCTTTGCAACTATCTCAGGCAAGGGCAGACGAGACAAAGCCGCGGGTCCTGCATGATGGGGAAGTAGCACGCAGATGTTTTTATTGGCATGAACGGTCGGATAAGCATCGAACCCTCGGCTAGCCCACTGCTGCATCCCGGCGTTATGGAAGATCGAAGGGTCTTTCATATGCAAACTTTCGATGAGCACACGAAGATCCTTCTCCTCAACGTTGAAAATCAAGTCGAGAACTCTAAATATCATTCCATAAACTTCGAAGGGCTTGACGATATAATCGTGGGCTCCTAGCATCAAAGCCTTCTTTACCATTTCCTTCTGATTGTTCGAAGTAAGACAGGCGATAGGGAAGCTTTCGACTAGACCATTTCTGTTAAGCTCCTCCATCACTTCTATTCCCGTCATAATCGGCATCTCAAGATCGAGGATAAGTATATCGGGTTTTAGCCCAACATCGAGATTATCTAGACACTCGCGACCATCGCCACAAAGAGTCACTTGGAACCCAGTCTGCTCAAGAGCGACAGAGAGGATTTTCTGAGTCATTATTTCATCTTCGGCGACTAGGGCTGTGAGTTTCACTATCCTCCCTCCTCTAGGCTACGTCTTGGGTTGGCTTAATTTGGAACTGCAAGGCAAGTGCCTCGCCTGCAGCATGGAACGCTAGCTCAAGATCCTTGAGAACTTGCTCCACTCTCTGGTCTTCAGGCCAGGCTTGCAGACTTTCTAGAGTCTGGCAAATCTTCGCAAATTCCAGGGCTCCCATATTACCCCCACCGGACTTCAGCTTGTGAGCTTCGGCACGGATCATCTTGAGGTCCTGGTTTTTAGCAGCTACGCGCATCGCTTCAAGTCTGGGGGGAATCATTTGCATAAAAGTATGCCATAGCTCATGGACCAGTGGCGAAGTGCAGCTTCCACCACCCAGCTCAATAAGGGAATCGACAACGGCCTGATCAAGTACCGAAGGGGACGCGTCTACGGGTTTGAGCCACTTGGCGAGGATCTCTTGGATCTCTCTGAGTTTGAGCGGTTTAGATATGAAATCATTCATACCCGCTTTCAAACAGCGCTCGGAATCTTCTGCATTTCGTTCAACCGTCATCGCCACAATGGGAATATCACAATACGAAGACATGCGCTCCGACCTTATGGAACGAGTGGTTTCATAGCCATCGAGATCTGGCATCTGCACGTCCATCAGGATGAGCTCATAGCTATTCCTTGTGAGTGCAGCCATTACTTCAATGCCGCTCGCCGCAAATCCCACCTGATGGCCGAGCTTCTCGATGAGAACCTGAGCTATTTTCCGATTGATCGCGCTGTTGTCGGCGATCAGAATTCGACTTTGATTCATTGAACCGCTCATATAGAGGTCTGCGTTCGAGGCATCTTGCCCCAAGTACATTATCGGCAGAAAAGGCAGGAAATGAAGGATATCCTCTGGAAGGCTTGGCTAATGGACGGTAGCGCGGAGGATTATGCAAAGGATTGGTAAGAAACTTGTATTTTTACCAAAGGCTGGTCTCGAGGCCAGATCGAGCTTGTCTTCTCAGAACGAGCCGCGATATTGAAAGGCTAACCGCGCAAGAAGGAGACTTCCCATGGCTCAAGCGTCTTTTGCTCATGTCATTTCATCTCGCAAACGCGACCTGGGTGGATTCTCAGTACGTCGGGTCCTTCCGACGGTCGGTCGCAAACTTGTAGGGCCGTTTATTTTCTTCGATCACATGGGACCCGCTCACTTTGGACCTGGGGAAGGTATGGATGTACGTCCCCACCCCCATATCGGTCTGGCAACCGTGACATTTCTTTTCGATGGAGCCATCTGGCATCGCGACAGTCTAGGCTCTTCTCAGGTCATCCGGCCCGGGGATATCAACTGGATGACGGCAGGCCGCGGCATAGTCCATTCGGAGCGAACCCCGCCAGAAGTTCGCAATAAAGGTGGATTTGTCGAAGGCATACAGCTCTGGGTTGCCCTGCCTCGTTCAAAAGAGGAGATGGAACCGAGCTTCGTTCACCATCCCGAAAGCAGCCTGCCGCGCTTCACGCAGGCTGGGGTAACATTTACTCTCTTGATCGGATACATCTTCGACGCAGAAAGCCCCGTAAAATCTGAAAGCGACTCGCTCTATGCGGACCTGCAGATGGAGGCTGGTAGCAGTATCCTAATCCCAGCTGGCAAGCGTGAGCTTGCTGTCTACGCGGCACAGGGCGCAATGAGAGTGAATGATTCTCAGGAACTTATGCAGGCCGGTTCGATGGTGGTAGGACGGGTAGCACAAGACCTTCGCATAGAGGCTAGTGGCGGCAAGGCTCGCGTTATGCTTATCGGTGGTGAGCCTCTGCCCGAAACACGCAAGGTATGGTGGAATTTTGTGAGCAGTTCGAACGAACGCATTGAAGCAGCGAAACTAGACTGGGCCTCGGGAAAATTTCCCAAGGTCCCAGGCGATGAAGAGGAGTTTATCCCTTTGCCTGAAGAGGCTGCCCGTCCCCAACTTGAGGGTACGGTACTTTAGACTCTTGCTCAGACATAAGGGCGAGATCCTGCTGGACGAGTTTTGTCTTTGTCTTTTGCTTTCTGAGGACGATCGAAGTCGATAGGCTCCTCATCCTGGAGCTTATCATTTTTCATGGCGACTTGACCTTCGCGTTCGACGCGGATTTCCTCACGCTTTACTTCTTCGCTCACCCGCTCGGTGCCTTCAACTCGGCGGGTACTTACGCTGATTTCCTCCCGTGGCACAACTTCCTTCTCAACAATAACGCGTTCTTCAGAAACAGGAATTCGAATTTCTTCGCGCTCATTGCTGGCAGACATATCTAGTTCACCGGCTCGAGCGACTTCATCGCCAGAAAGTCGATGTCTCTCGATAACAACCTCTTCGCGACTTACCGGTACTTCAATATTCCTGGTTTCGGTGACGATTTCCTTCCTGAGAGTAACTTCGCCTGTC
>JBGSTX010000342.1:0-7696 GCA_041736305.1 Oligoflexus sp.
TGGTTTTTAGAGAAAGCACTGTCCCTACCCATCAGGACTGTTTAGCCGTCTCTCGCAGAGCCTGGGACTAGAGAAGTATCCCAAGGTGCCTATGTCATTCACCAGTAACGTAGCCCTGTCGCCAGGACTGAGACTAATCAACCAAGAGCTTGGAAATTTGCTTCCTCCTTTCCAAGCCCTACCCATACCCTTCAGGGTTGGGTGGGGTGATTGACGACTACTATTGAGTACGTGGCTACATTTCTGTCGAGTCGCTCTTCCTGGGCGGAGGGTCTCGTCAAAAATGAACCCATGCTCCTCTGTCATGGCGAACAAATGCTAAAGAAATCCATGCGGACAGCGCGTCTATCGTAAGATGAGCTCCTCCAAGTGTTTCGGCCACATGGATATGCCAGCGTAGAATCCATCGAATCGGCAGTGCTCGAAACTGATGGAAAAATCTCTATCATCAGTTTTAAAAAATCTGGCCCCTCAACCCTGACGAGGGGAGCTTTCAACCACCGCGTGCTTTACTGTCCTGGTTTTTCGAAACGGATTTTGCAGAAGTAGGAGTCGGTTCATTTCCAAAAGCGCCCTGCACAGGAGCCGTCGCGGCTTCCTTTAGGAGCTCCTTGTCTTCATGAAATTCGCTCGTGTTCTTCCGAAAAGACTGTAAATTATCACCATCTTTTTTCTTCGTTTCACTCTTTTCATTTCTAACTTTAGACATGGGTAAACTCCTCTGAAATAGAAATTCGTGGCCTGATTTTCACTGCAATTAAGAGACCAATTCACTCAATATGAAGACGTCGTCATGGTCGAGGCGAGATACAACGAAATCTTTCGCGACCAGGTCTCGGTTCAATTGAGAATGCTCTAGCGCAATGCTGGTCAGTCCTTGACATGAGTTGCCTTATGTACTTCATTGGGCGAGTTTCGACCTTCTCTGAAATCAGAAATATTTTGCAAGGTAACCCTGGCGATCTCTGACAGGGCTTCCTTCGTAAGAAATCCCTGATGAGATGTTAGCAAGACATTTGGAAACGTGAGGAGTCGAGCCAGTATATCGTCGCGCAGGACTTGATCGGATAGATCCTTAAAGAATATGCCTTCCTCTTCTTCATAAACATCAAGCGCCGCACCCCCAAGGTGTCCCGATTTAAGGACTTGAACGAGTGCCGGCGAATCTATCAAAGCACCTCGACTGGTATTGATAAGGACGACACCCGGCTTCATGCGAGCAAAAGCCGCTTGGTCAATCAGGTGGTGACTTTCGGTGGAAAGCGGGAGGTGCAGGGATATGATATCTGAATTTTGATAGAGTTCATTGAGGGCCACATAACGAAGAAGTTCCTTTTCTTGAAGGCTTTGGTCAGGAATCTTGTCATAGGCTATAAGCTCACAGGAAAACCCTTTCATGATGTGAGCAAATACGGAACCGATGCGACCCGTCCCAATCACTCCGACCGTCTTACCTCTAAGATCAAAACCGACAAATCCATCTAATGAAAAATTCAAATCGCGAACCCGGGCATAGGCTTTATGAATCTTTCGATTGAGGCATAGCAGAAGCGCGACAGCATGTTCAGCCACAGCATGAGGCGAATACCCTGGAACTCGAACGACCAAAATTCCTAGACGTTCAGCGGCCGCGAGATCCACGTTATTGTATCCGGCGGAACGAAGGGCGACTAATCGCACTCCATTTTCAGCTAGAATTTTCAAGCTTGCTTCGTCGATTTGGTCACTTACAAAACAGCAAACGGCGGGAAAGCCTTTTGCGAGGGGAGCGGTTTGGGAGTTGAGCGATAGATCAAAGAACTTCAATTCCATCGAATATTCGAGGTTTCGCGTTATAAAGAATTCTTTTTCGAACTCATGGGTGCTAAAAAATGCAACCTTCATAGAAATTCCTCTTTTAGAATAGTGTTCAGTGCGTCCGCTGGCGTTTGCCTATTGGCAAGGGTTAGCCGTCACGAGCTCGGGAAATGGGACTGGCCAGTTACCGATCTCACGCCCATCGGAACAGGGACATTTCACTCCAGGCTAATCATCTGACGTTTTACTATCCGCTTTTTGAAGGGCCTACGCATCCAACTCCAAAATTGCCCCATGACCAGAGGTATGATACTGGCTGTCAGAATGAGTAACCAACCATAGACTCCCGGATCTCTCACTCTAAGGAGCTCACCCAATGGCCTCAAGTAGACGGTCAGAAGCAGTAGAAACGTACTGAGAACCAGCGCTCCCCACACAAAGGGGTTTCGAGTAATATCATTACGAAAGAAACCCGAGTCCAGATCACGCATATTGAAAACGTGCCAAAGCTGAGCAAATGAAATCGTTAAGAAAGAGACAGTCACAGCGCGCTCCGGCCCCACCTGAGCCCACCGCATGGATAGGAAAAAAGCACCAAGCACAGACAGAGTAATCAACAATCCATATCCACCAATCCTTAACCAATGCTTTCGGGAAACAATCGCTTCCTTGGCATCCCGCGGAGGAATTTTCATGATATGAGACTCCCCTTCTCCCATACCAAGTGCCAAAGCTGGAAAGACATCCGTCACCAGATTCAAAAACAGAATTTGCAGTGGGAGGAGCGGCAGTGGCGCGCTTACAAAGGCAGCAATTGTCACCACTAGAATCTCGCTCATGTTGCACGAAAGAAGGTACACGACAAACTTTCTGATATTATTGAATATAATTCGCCCTTGTTGGATTGAGGCCACTATGCTGGAAAAAGCGTCGTCTCGCAGCACCATCGCCGCGGCTTCACGCGCCACCTGCGTGCCGCGTTTGCCCATGGCGATGCCTATATCCGCCTTTTTTAGAGCCGGCGCATCATTGACACCGTCACCGGTCATCGCAACGATAAATCCTTGTTCCTGATACAAGGAAACGAGGCCAAACTTTTGCTTTGGACTCACACGTGAAAACACCGCGGCTCGAAAGATCTCCGACTTGTCACTACCTTTGCTAAGATCCAGCTCTTTTGCATTGATCACCACGGCCTTTCCGTCGCCTTCGGAAATAAGACCAACAGCTTTCGCAACGTTTAAGGCTGTTGCTTTTTGATCGCCAGTCACCATGATCACTCGAATTCCTGCTTCCTGACATTGCAAAATAGCTTGACGGACATCCTTGCGAGGTGGATCGACCAGGGCGACCAGGCCGATCATCGTCAAATTGCAATAGGGCGATTCATCGACTGAATCTACAAGTTTAGTCGCCAAAGACAAAACCCTGTAGCCTTGTTCCGCGAGGTGCACGGCCTGATTCCGCCAGTGTGTTCGACTTTCGGTGCTCAGCTCATTTTCCCCTTTTCCAGTCAATTCCTTTGAGCACGCATCCAGGACTTTTTTTGAGGCACCTTTAACTGCGACCTCGAATTGACCCTTAAGCTCATGAAAGGTAGCCATCATCATCGACTCCGAATCAAATGCTTCCTCGCGAACTTCGGTGCGCTGCGAAACTAAATTCTTTCGATGGATACCTGCTCTCGCTCCTAGCGCGAGGAGCGCAACTTCCATTGGGTCACCAACCCCGCTTTGATTTTCTCCCCCAGAATTTAAAGCTCCGTTGTTACAGAGCACGGCGATTTCAACAGCTCTCGCAAGAGGAAGGTTGCCCTGAACATCGAAGTCTCCATGAACATCAACATCACCAGTCGCAACGATTATTTTCGTTGCAGTCATTTGATTTTCCGTCAGTGTTCCCGTTTTGTCTGTCAAAATGATATTCGTGGCCCCAAGTGTCTCAACTGCGGACAAGCGATTGATAAGGGCATTTCGTTTCGCCATTCGCCACATGCCGCGGGCCAAAGCGATCGTCGAAATGATGGCAAGACCTTCTGGAATAGCAGCTACTGCGAGTGCTATCGCGGTCTTCACCATGATCAAAGCATTCTTCCCCCCAAAAATCCCAGCTCCCACTACAACAACGGTGATGAGCAATGTGATATAGACAAGGTTCCTCCCTAACCTATCGAGTTGTCTTTCGAGAGGTGTCCTCTTTTCTTCGGTTTCATTGACGAGGGTTGAAATCTGCCCGATCTCCGTTTTCATACCGGTGGCCACGACAACGCCTTCGCCGGACCCTCTGGTGATGGTTGACCCGGTAAAAAGAAGGTTCTTGCGATCAGCAAGTAGTGTATTCTGAGGGAGAGGCGCCAATGATTTCTTGGTCGGAACCGATTCGCCCGTCAGAGAGGATTCATCAGCCTCAAGTTTTGACAGCTGCACCAAGCGCAAATCGGCGCTGACGAGGTCGCCTCCTTCTACACACACGATATCTCCAGGGACAATCTGGTCTGCAGAAATTTCCCGGACTTCATGGTTTCGTCGCACTTTGGCTGTGATTTTCGTTAGGCGATGAAGCGCTTCCATGGAACGAACGGCTTTGATTTCTGTCACGAATCCTATCGCAGCATTGAGGATGATGACAATCACCACCGCAACACCCTCAACCCAATCGCCGAATACAAACGAAAGGATTGCCGCTGATATCAGCAGGAGTACGATTAGACTTTTGAACTGTTCGAGGAGAATTTGCCAGGGATCACGTTTCTTCACGAGCTTTAGGACATTGTAACCGTCTCGCTCGCGGCGGATCTTAGCTTCTTGCGTCGATAGGCCGGCGTCCCTCGCAACGACTTGCTGCCTCAATACATCATCAACTGTGCAAGTCCAAGCAGAATTTGGCTTAACGTCAGGCACGATATTGAGTTCGCCCGCTTTATGCATCATACATCCCTTAAACTTGGAAACTTTGTCACTTACATTCGAGCCCAGAGGGGTTTCACTGCCGAGTGCTATTCAGAACGCACGTGGTCGTCTAAAATTGATATTTGCAGAGCACAAGGCAGAGTTTTCATACATTGCTAATCGCTTGATCAGCGATGCCTTGTATTGAGAGCTTCGAATCCTGAAACGACATCAAACAATTCTTCGTCTATTCCGCTTTGCCGCAAACGATGATAGTTTCTTTGGAGCTCCTCGAGCAGCTCATCTATGTTTTTGTCGGCGCGTTGCATGGCGGATAAGCGACTTGCATTTTCACTCGCAAGAGATTCGGCACAAGCTCTGAAAATCGAGACGAACAAATATTCTCGGATAAATATGCTCAGATTCGCCGTTCCGTCTCCTATCACTTCAGCTAGATTCGCCCTGGGCCACGGTCGTTCGATCAGTGTTCGCAGCCATTTTTCATCCAGAGGCAAGAGTCGTTGAGAGACAGGACTAAAGATCGCCCCTTTCTGGGAATGGTTGTAGAAGAGGTAGAATTCATCGGAGCCATCGGGATCATGAGCTATGCTTTTGAGGACGATCTCTCCCACGAGACGGCCAATGGCGTTCGCAGAAGTGGGTACCTTGAAGCTACCTTTTAGCTGGATTCCCGCATTGAGGAGTCGGCTTTGCACTCTCTCGCCGACCGTCCAGACGGCTACTTCAGCGGGCAAATCCCTGATGGCATTTTCTGCAAATTCGCCGACAATTTCATTGAACTGGCCTACTAATCCTTGATCCGATCCGAACACGACGACGCTGGTCGGTCTCTTCGTGGCTTGTGCAGCAATCGTCAAGTATTTTGGCCTAGCTAAACGAAGACAGACGCTCAGTGCGAGTTCGACTGTCTGATAGTAGTCATCAAGGGCACTTACTGAGCTCTCATACTGGGTAATGCTGGAAGCCGAAACTGCCTTCATCGTGCGAACCACAGATTGGAGGTCTCGTGCACCGGCCATCTTTCGGCGCATGCTAGCCATGCTATCGCTCATGGCACCGGCTCTTCTTGGGGAGGTGTTTTGCTTTCATCGGAACCCGTGGGCGTTCCGCTCGAACTCGCAGCCTTCTGCAAGGGTTCTACAGCCTTTCTGCTTATCTCGATCACGGTCGTGTTATCTTCTTGCTCAAGTTTTTGGCCACTGAGGATCTTGCTCCGTATTTCCTGCGGTAGCTTCTCAGCCGCCTTCCTTAAGGCTGTCTCGGCTTCTTGCATTTGAGAGATCGGCACGGTATCGAGAAAGTTAGAAGTCAAGGCCGAGAGTATGATGATCTGCTCTACCAGGGGTATAGGACTGAGTTCGGACTGCTTGAGGCAAATTCGAATGCGTTGGCCATGTTCGATGATTTGACTGCTTTCCTTGTCCAAGCTAGCTCCGAAGCGAGAGAAGCTCTCCAGCTCTTCGAACTGAGCATAGGCTAGCTTTAGATTGCCAGCCAATTTACGGTAGGCAGGACTCTGCGCCTTTCCCCCTACGCGTGATACTGACTTGCCAACATCTACGGCAGGCAGGATCCCCAACTCGAAGAGCGCAGGTGACAAATAGATTTGGCCATCGGTGATGGAGATTAAGTTAGTTGGGATATAGGCAGAAATGTCCTGGGCTTCCGTTTCAACAATCGGTAATGCCGTCAAGGAACCCCCACCCAATTCAGGCCGTAAATGGGTCGATCGCTCGAGCAGTCGCGAATGAATAAAGAAGATGTCGCCAGGAAAGGCCTCCCGACCAGGTGGCCGGCGCAGCAAGAGCGAAATTTCGCGATAGGCGCGCGCGTGATGCGTGAGGTCATCGTAAACAATCAGGACATCACGACCTGCCTCCATAAAGAACTCTGCTATGCTCGTGGCTGAGTAAGGTGCGATGTAACTGAGCCCCGAGGGATCATTCCCCTGCGAGACTACAATAACCGTATAGTCCATCGCCCCATGTTGCTCCAAGGTCGCCACAGTCTTGGCGACAGAAGAGGCGCGTTGGCCTATGGCACAGTAGACGCAAAGTACATTCTGATCGCGTTGATTCAGGATCGTATCAATGGCTATAGCGCTCTTACCAGTTTGGCGATCACCGAGAATCAATTCGCGTTGGCCACGGCCGATAGGAATAAGGGCATCAAGAACTTTCAGACCCGTTTGCATAGGTATGGTAACCGGAGCTCGGTCCATAATGGGGGTGGCTGGTCGTTCAAGAGGCAAACGGGAGCTCGAGTTCACCGCTCCCTTGCCATCGAGGGGACGTCCAAGAGGATCGATGATGCGACCAAGCAAGCCTTCTCCTACACCGATGTCCATCACTCGGCTGGTGCGCAGGACCTCATCTCCCGCATGGAGCTTCCAGTAATCGCCCAAAAGCACCACGCCTACTTCATCTTGATCGACGTTGAAGGCCAAGCCTAATATACCACCTGGAAAAGCGATCAGCTCATCATAGCCAACCCCCGGAAGTCCCGATACGATCGCTACGCCCATTGCAACGCTGGCGATTTTGCCTCTTTCCAGTGGTCGCAATTGTGGTGTGAATGCCTCTCTTTGGAGGGCCAAAGACGCGAACGTTCGCTTATACAGATCTTCGAGACTTTCTGATCTCATCCTAAAGCCCCCTGGACTGAAGGCACTTCTTGGCCATTTGGAGCTTTAGCTGCTTTCCTTAGCTTTCGTTTGATCTTTTTTTTCTTCTTAACGGTCTTGTCTGGCGAGGATAGGTCATGCCTCTTTTTCGCCGCTAGTTCTAGAGCGCTGAGGTAGTCTGCAATGTTCCAGCTGATCTTTTGGCCGTCTGTAGATAGCTCAATTCCGCCAATGAGCCCAGAATCGCTACGGAAATCGACTGGGAAATTCTCTCCGAAAAGACCAGAAATTGCCGTTTGAAGCGCATCGTGCTGGGCTGCCGAGATTGGGAAAGTGCTGCTCACCACCAAGGGATGAGATGAGCTTT
>JBGSTX010000347.1:0-14065 GCA_041736305.1 Oligoflexus sp.
CGAAAATCTCGAAGAGTCGGCCGCTGCTGCCCTTAAAATTGGTTATCCCGTAATTTTAAAAAGCGCTAACGGTGGTGGGGGGCGAGGCATTCGCAAAGTGATGACCCCTGAGGAACTGCCGCAGCAGTTTCGCTCCGTAACCGACGAAATTTTTCGCTTCTACGGCAACCGGGTCATCTTTATGGAAGCCCTCGTCGTGCGCGGTCGTCACCTCGAAGTCCAGGCGCTCGGCGACTACTACGGGAACGTCCATACCTTCGGCGTCCGGGACTGTTCGGTGCAGCGGAACAATCAAAAGATCATTGAAGAGACGCCTCCCGCCCATCTGCCCGAGGAAGTCATGGAGGAGGTAGAAGCGGCGGCCGCGCGGCTTTTAAAAGCAGCCAGCTATCATGGAGCGGGCACGGTTGAGTATCTCTACGATATGGATCGGCGGCAGGCCTTCTTTATGGAAGTCAACACGCGCCTCCAGGTGGAGCACCCGATTACAGAAGAATTGTTTCAAGTTGATATGGTCCATCTCCAGCTGAAGGTGGCCTTAGGGGAAGAACTTAAAACAGTGAAGACGCAAAGGCGCGGCCACGTGATAGAGGTGCGCCTCAATGCCGAGGATCCGGATCAAAAATTTGCGCCTACTCCTGGTTTGATCAAACGCTTTCTCCTCCCGCAGTTGCCGGGCATTCGCATCGACAGCGGTTTTGAAGCAGGCGGACAGATTCCGCGTGAATACGATTCGATGATCGCGAAAATCATCGCTCAGGGGCCGGATCGGAGCGCGACAATAGCACGACTGACCCGAGCGCTGCGCGAGCTGAAGGTCGAAATAGAAAACGGTACGACTAACCAAGGTTTCCTCTTGGAGCTGCTCGCTACCGACGAAGTGAAGCAAGGCGGGGTCCAGACTAATTTCGTCGAAAAATTCCTCGAACAAGGGCAACGTCAGCAGCAGGTGAAGAACCGTTGGGACATAGCCCTCTTGGCTGCAGTGGTTTACCGCTATGAGCAGCGTTATGGCGACGAGCTGAAAAACTTTACCGAGAAAGTCAGCCGTTTCAGCGCCCCTAGGGTGATGCCGAGTCTGGTGAGCAATCTCCAGCTGACGCTTCAGGGTCATAAGTATCCGCTGCAGGTCTACGCGGTCAGCGATCAGATGTATCATATTCATTATCAGAAAGACGTAATCGCCTTTGAATACCGCAACTGGGGCAACGAAATCATCCTCAAGGCGGGAGGTCGCAAGTTCAAGGCGCAGATCGTGCCCCGGGCTAATTCGCTGCAGTGCGAAGTCGAAGGCATTCCCTACCTGCTGCCCCTCGATGCTGGTGGTGCGATAGCCGCTCCCTCACCCAGCGTGGTTCTCACGGTGGAAGTCAAAGAAGGTCAAAAAGTTAAGAAGGGCGATCTGCTTCTCACCTTAGAAGCGATGAAGATGGAGATGACGGTTTCAGCTCCGAACAACGGGACTATCAACGAGGTCCTCGTTAAGGCGGGCGAACAGGTTTCGGCTGGACAGAGCCTGATCGACTTGGAAGCTGAGCGGGAAGCGAGCACCGAGCCAGTGGTCACAGCGGAGCGTATCGACTTTTCTGATCTAGTCATCCCGCAGCACCCAAGTGCTGCAGCTGATGTGCGCCGCAGCTGGAACAAGCTGGCCCAGGAGTATTTTGCAGTCTTTCTCGGCTACGACTACAACGAGCCAGTCAGCCGTCTCCTTAGCCCCATTGAAAGCTTTTTGCAGACCCATCCCGAATACCGTCAGACCTGCGCTGATCTCGTCGTCCGCGCGATCGAAGCCTTCGTCAAGGTGCAGTCGCTCTTTCAAAACGACAATCTCGAAGCGGGTGAAGCGCGAGGTGCGGACGTCTACGAATGCCTCATGCACTATACTCTGCGGCGGGAAGATAGGGAAAAAGGCCTACCCAAGCCCTTTCTCCAAAGACTCGAGCAGGCGATCAGCATCTACGGCTGGGCTTCGAGCAAAGATCCCGAAGCGACTAGCAGGGGCCTCTTTCATCTCTTCAAAGCTTATGCCTCCAGTCGCGATGCGGCTGAGCTCATCCGGAGCAGCCTCCTCTTCCTGCAACACAGCTACTCCCAGGCCCAAGATTTCATAGCACCGCGGCGCTTCTCAGACCTTATGGACGAACTCGTCCGCATCGGTAAAGAGCATGTTCTCCTGACTGATGCTGCGATTTATACGCGCTATGAACTCGTCGATCGGGTTTTTCAAGAGCAAATTCAGGCCGAGCGGAAAAAGCAGGTTGCCCTGCTCCTCAAGGCGGCTCTTGAAAAAAATGAAGAAGATCCCCGTTTGATGCAGGAAGTCCTGGACTCGGGCCATCAGATCATCAGTCACCTGGTTCAGCAGTTCGATGAAAAGTCGAGTCGCGCGAACACCATCCTCGAGCTGGTGGGACGGCGTTTCAACCGCGATCGCAGCGTGATCAAGGGCGAGCACATCGTGCACGGTGGGCATAAGCTCTTCGTCTATAACTGCAAGACCTACAATGAGGAATTCACCAGCGTCGCCACCATTATCGACGAGCAGGATTTCCTCGAGTCTCTGCAGTGGCTGCGAAGCGCGCTTGAATCGCTGAAGAGCGATCGGCAGATGGAATGTATCATCCTCGTCAGGATCAAATCCGACAATCCCGAGCTACTCTTCGTCGCGCAGATGGCGAAAGTTCCTCTGCCGGTGAAAGTCTGCAGTCTCGGTCTCTGCCGCGAAGATGATTACTCCTACCGTTCGTTCCACTACGAGAACGAGGAGTGGAGCGAAGACATCCGCCGTCGCTCCTTCAGTCCTCTGCGCTATCGCGAGCTGCGACTCGACCGCTTAGTAAATTTCGATAGTGAGCTGCTCTACTCGAGCCGCTACGTCCATGTCATGAAGCTCGAAGCCAAAGACAATCCGAAGGACCAGCGCCTCTTTGCTTTTGTTGAAGTACCAGAAACCAAGTTCAACCTCAGTGAAAGCAACGTCATCGAACGAATCGATGCCTTCGAACTCGGCATGCTCGAAGCCATTAAAGCTATCCGTGAGCAGCAGGCTCGTCAGCGGCGGACCTACTTCTGGAACCGTATCATTGTTCATATCGGCCACACCCACCCGCTAAAACTCGAGCAGATCGGGCAGTATCCGCAGAAGGTGCTCGGACTGGTCGAGGGGATCGGCCTCGAAAAGATAGTGATCTATACGAAGATCGCCGGTAGACAGCGGAAAGCTATCGACTCGGAAGTCCTGGTAGAAAATTTTGCCACCCAGTACAGCGTCCGCGGCCGCATTCCTTCTCGTGCACCGCTCGTGGCGCTCGATTCCTACACGAGCAAAGTCGTCAACTCGATGCGCCTGCAGAGTCCCTATCCCTACGAAGTCGTCAACATGCTGACCAACTCCTCGAGTGCCGAATTCCTCTGGGGACAGTTTGTCGAGTACGATATTAGCTTCACCGCCAACGGTCAGCAGAAGACGGTCAGCGTCGAGGGCCGACCTCCCGGCAACAACAACAGCAATGTCGTCTTCGGGAAGATACGCAACCGCGATCACAGCGGCCTTACCTACGAGAGAGTACTCCTGCTCGGCGATCCATCGAAAGACCTGGGCTCCCTCGCCGAAGCCGAGTGTCGCCGCGTGATGGCAGCCATTGATCTAGCCGAAGAAGAAGGCATACCACTCGAATGGGTGCCAATCTCTTCTGGTGCAGCGATCGATATGCAGACGGGTACAGAAAACCTCGACTGGACAGCGCGCGCCCTGCGGCGCATCGTTGAATTCACGCAGAACGGGGGTGAAATCAATATCATCGTCGCCGGGATCAATGTCGGAGCACAGTCTTATTGGAATGCAGAAGCCACCATGCTGATGCATACGCGCGGACTTCTGATCATGACCGAAAAAGGAACGATGGTTCTCACCGGCAAAAAAGCCCTCGATTTCTCCGGCAGCGTCTCAGCTGAAGATAATATTGGTATAGGCGGGGTCGAGAGGATCATGGGGCCCAACGGTCAGGCTCAGTACCGCGTTAAAGATCTGGCGGAAGCTTACCGCTTGCTCTTCCGGCACTACCGGCTGAGCTTTGTCTCGACCGCTATCCCTTATGGAACGAAACGTCCCAGCAAGGATCCGAGTGATCGCGACATCTCGATCTATCCCTATCAGGATAAGTTAGGGCAGAACTTCTCGAGCATCGGCGACATCGTCGGTCCGCAGAATACGGAACGCAAAAAGCCCTTCGATATGCGGCAGATCATGCACGCGGTACGAGATCAGGATGGCGAAATCCTCGAGCGCTGGCAGCTTATGCGCGACGCCGAGAACGCTATCGTCTGGGAGACCCAGATCTGCGGTTATCCCGTAGGTTTGCTAGGGATCGAAAGTCGCAATTTGAAGCGCTACGGTGATATCCCCAATGATGGTCCTGATTCGTGGACGGGTGGAACGCTCTTTCCACAATCCTCAAAAAAGGTGGCGCGGGCGATCAACTCTTTCAGCGAGCAGTTGCCGGTGGTGGTACTGGCCAATCTATCGGGCTTCGATGGTTCGCCGGAATCGCTTCGCAAACTGCAGCTGGAATACGGGGCCGAGATAGGGCGGGCCGTAGTTAACTTCAAGGGGCCGCTGATCTTTATAGTCATCGCACGCTACCACGGCGGAGCCTATGTGGTCTTCTCCAAGACCTTGAATCCCCAAATGCGCGTGGCGGCCTTGGAAGCTACCTACGCGTCGGTTATCGGCGGCGCACCCGCGGCTGCGGTAGTCTTTCCTCGGCAGGTGCTCAAGAACACTTTCGCGGATCCGCAGATTGCGACGCTGCAAGATCTTCTCCGCAGGGGTGAAATCACGCAGGCGCAGTTTGATGACAGCTTCCACACGGTTCATCTGGAACAGCAGGCGAAACTTGCTCAGAAATTTGAGAAGATTCATTCGGTGGAGCGGGCTCTACAGGTGGGTTCTGTCGATGATATCGTGTCTGCGCAAAAGCAGCGGCCCTATATTCATGAGCAGCTGATACTCGGGATTAAGGCCTATACCGAGGCTCGTTAAGCGGGCTTCTTAGCCTGAGGAGCGGCCTCAGGCTTTTCTGCCTTCCGAACTTCGGCTATTTTCTTGGCGGTCGATTCATGCTCGTCGACGACGTAGATGTGATTCGACTTCAGTTTTTCTTTCTTCTCCCTCAGTTTATCTAGACTCTGCTTCGCACCATGGACAAAGGGGGTCATGATCGACTCGTCAAAATCCTTGGGGGTGGCAGTTGTAAGCATTTCTAGGGCCGTTTCGGCTGATAATGCTGGTTTATACACCCGTTTCATGAGCAGGGCAGAGTACGCGTCAGCGATGGCAACGATGCGGGAGTAGCGATGGATGCCTTGCTTAGGATCGTCTTCTAGACGTCCCCGTTTACCGCTTGGATACCCACCTCCAGCAAAACGCTCGTGATGCTCCAGCGCCACACGAGCCGCCAGATCATCGATAGGTGCTCCCGCAGCAATTGCGTGCATAAGCTCGGTGTAGCCGTGCATGGCATGCGTCTTCATGACCTCGAATTCATCAGGTGTAAATGAGCCTGGCTTATTCAAAATGGCATTTGGAATACAGGACTTCCCTGCGTCGTGATAGAGCCCACACTGGGAGATAATTTCGGCTTCTTTACTAGAGAGTTTGGGATCTACGTATTGTTTAGCCAAAATAGTAGAGAACATAGCAACCGAGGCGCTGTGGTCATAAAGAGTTGGATCGATAGTAATCATACGGCTGAGAGTGCTCATTGCCAGCTCGTTATCCATCAACTGACTTACCATATAAGCTGCCGCTGATTTCACGCGTTCTGCTACTGACTTAGAGATTCCGCCCCTGAGAATCATCTGACTCGCCCCGCTGAGGTCGGTAAAAGTCTCTAGAGTCCGACGATCGAGTGAGGGGTCTTTTTCGATGAGATGATTTATTTTCTTTTGGCGAACATAGGATATTGTATGCTCAAACTTCGAATAGTCCTTCTTCGCCAAAAGTACTTCGATACCGATTTCAGACCGCAAGCTCACGGCCCAGATATGCTCGAGGAGTTCGTGGCTAAGTTCAGAAGGTCGGATGTATTCAATTACTTCGTTTTCTACGTGGATGTAAATACTGAAGTCGATGGTAGGGACTTCCCAAAGATAGGAGAAAAGGTCGAGGCTTATCGGTCGGAAATGCTGGAGCAAGCTCTCGGTCACGGGCATGATTTTGCATCTCTTCCGAGTCGAGTCTTTAAGGATGAACTTTTTAGACATACTCAACTTCCCATGAGAATTGGCAAAACACCAGTTTAGCGAAACGAAGCCTGAGTTGGACTACTCCCTATCGGCAGTAGTGGGCCAGTCTTGATAGAGTTTTGCTTAGGGATTGCCCACTTTTGCATATTCCATATAAAATGGACGAATGATTTCCTGGCGATCGCCTGTGCTGGGCATCAGCTAGAAGCTGTCTCAAAACTAGCGAAAGGAATCTCTCACTCATGACTCCTGCCCCGGTGACAATTTTGGTCGTCGACGATGAAAGCGATTTTCTCTATTACATTTGCAAGGTCTTGGAGCAAGCAGGCTTCAAGGTCCTCTATGCCGACAACGGCCGAAAGGCTTGGGAGCTCTTCGAAACGATGTCGCCCAGTCTGGTTCTCACCGATCTCGTAATGCCCGAGCAGAATGGATATCAGCTGGCTTCGAATATTCGGACTTCGAAGTCTCCCGATACTCCTATCATATCGCTGACGGGTTATCCTTTTCGCGACGATGAGACTCGGTCGGATACCAAGCTCGTTGATCTTTACTTAACGAAACCTATCCAGACTTCGGATCTCCTCACAGCTATTACAATCTGTCTCGACAAAGCTGAAGGTGCGGGAATCTGATTTAACTCCACTAAAAAAACTCGCGCTTGGCGCAGGCTTTATAAGAGTCGGCGCCGCTACACTCTTCATCTTCTTCTCATCTCAAGTCTGCAATATTTCATGAATATCGGCTGGCTGATCAGTTGGACAGCGCCACTCTCTGCTGGTCCAATTGTCCTTTAAGTCTCTCAAAACAGGAGAAGCCATGATTCGTAAGGATTTTAATGAAGTAGTGCAGAAAATTCCCCATCTGGTGGCAGAAGGTCTTCTCTCTCCAGAAGATCCTCTTTTTGAGCAGAAGCGGCATGATTTTTTAAACAACGGTCTATATCTTCAGCAAGCGAATGATGCACTTTCTTACCTTAAAGAAATAGGTCGTTCGACTCGCTTTTCACAATGGCAGCGCCTGAATTGCAGCCCACAGCGGATTCAAGCTCTCGTCGAGTGGCATGCAGGTCGGAACGTATCACCGGGTGCGGTTATTGTAGGAGCACTGCATCTGGGCTTTACGATGGGGGTGCATGAAGAAAATCGCGTCTATTTCAACTTCCTTTCGAGACAAATCGAGACCGAACTTTTGCAGCTGAGAAAACGCCAGCTGGTAAGACAGGTTGTCGGTGCCTGATAAAACTGCCTAAAAAGTACTGAGACTCAGGCTTCCACCAGCCTCAAGGGCTTAGATCTTCAACCGATAGAACTAGAGCCACACCTGAGCAACTACTCACATGATCGAGGCGAATACGGTGGGATCCAAGGGTTCAGAAACTTCTCTAAAAGAGCTGGAAGCAGCGGCTGAAGCAGGCGAGGGAAATGCCCTCCAGGCTTTGGCCATGCTGCATGAACTCGGGCTGGTCCCTCACGCTTCCACCGCCACGGCGGTCCTCTGTTACACCAAAGCAGTCAGGGCGGGTAGCGCAGAAGCTGCGATTGCTCTGGCCCATCTGCAAGAGAGAAATCCAAATCAAAATCCTCAGCGGCAGAAGGTCATTGAAGGCCTCTATCAGTTTGCTGCGGCTAAAGGCTTTCACAGTGCTGCGCTTCGCCTGCAGCAGACTTATCCTAAGCAGGCCAAAGGAATGGTCATCGTAGTTGATCCGACGGATGCGAGTCGCCTGAAGACCAAATCGATCTTGGAAGCGGCTGGTTATATGGTGCAGGATTTCTTCGATCCCTATAAGGCTTTGCGCTTGGTTGAAAACGATGAGCCAATCGATCTGATCATCAGCGATGTGCAGATGAAAGTCTTGGATGGAGTCGAGATGCTGCAGCTGATTCGGCAGCGTTATCTGCGAACTGATATTCCGGTTATGCTGCTTTCGCAGTCGAGCAGCGTTGAGGCTTTGAAACGCGCGAAGACCTATGGCGTGCAAGCTTGGGTAATAAAGCCTTACGATGCGGATGCTCTCCTGCAGTCGGTACAAAAGCTCGTCGCGAGCGCCTCCAAAACAGCTGCGAAGAAAGCCTCCTGACGCGCAGTGCTGCCATTCCCTAAGATACCTGCTGTGAACTACAACTATTCTGATTCCTGAACGATTAGTCTCTCCTTGGAAGTTTCCGGGGTTACATGTGCTGCACAATTATTCGGGATGACTCCTAGTCATTGTGCGGGACGACCTTGGCTCAAGCCAAAGACAGCTCCGAAATGTGTCTTTAAAATATCTCTACTTGCTGCTAATTTTTGCCGATCACCCCCTCAGGGCTTGTGGCTCCTGTGAGCCGTCTATTGTTGCCCTAAGCTCGGTCTTTTAATCCTGTTGAGAGTTTTATGGCAAACGAGAATAAAGTGCCTAGAGTTAAATTTCTCTTAGGCCTTTTCCTATGGACCGTAGTTTATGCTTTAGCTGGAATGATTGGACTTTCGACGGCAATTCCCCCCGGATACTCTTCGCCAGTGTTCCCCTCAGCTGGTCTTGCCCTAGCCCTACTCCTTGCGAAAGGATATCGTTTTTGGCCAGCAATTTTCTTTGGATCTTTTGCTCTGAATCTTTCGACCATGGGCTTGGAGGCTATCAGTGAGTCCTTGGCTCGCCTCCTTCTTCCTCTATGCATCGCCACGGGTGCCACTCTTCAGGCCGCAGCTGGGAAATACCTTGTAGAAAGATTTGTAAAAGCTCCCGATGTGCTCGAATCTTCCCGCGATGTGGGGCTATTCATGCTTCTGGCGGGACCGCTGGCCTGTCTTGTCAATGGTCTGATCGGCCCGCTGGGTCTCTGGGCGAATGGCCTGATCGAAGCGCAGCACTTCGCGAGTAACAGCTTGACATGGTGGGTGGGTGATACCCTAGGCGTGGTCGTCTTCGCCCCCTGCGCTCTGATCTGGTTTTACCGAAAACAAGCCCTCTGGCAGCGTCGACGCATGAGCGTTGGTGTTCCCCTGCTCGTGTCTTTTGCTGTAAGCTCTGCCTACTACTTTTACGCCAGCGATATGGAGCAAAAAGCTATTCAAAGTCAGTTCGAAGCCCGGAGCCGCGATTTGCAGCTTAGCATTTTGCAGCGAATTAACATGCAAACCGACTTCATGCTCGTCATCAGTCGCTTTGCATCCTTGGGCCAACCCGAGAATGCTGCGAGTTTTGGGGACTTTGTCCAACCCCTTTTGCAGAACCATCCGGCGGTAGAGCTGGTTGTCTGGGCTCCTTACGTTCCCAAGAGCCAGGTGAGCGACTTTCTCAAGCAGCATCCTATGCAGCTAAAAGGGTTTTCTAGCCAGGAATACCACGCTGGTGAGAGTGAGTTTATCGTTCCTGCTCTCACTGTGGTTCCAATTGACAAACTCCAACCCATTTACGGCATCGATATAGCCTCCGAACCTGACCGCCGTGCCACGCTTGAAAAGTCGATCGATTCCTCAACTGTCCAAAGTTTGCCTCTGCCAAAGATACTACTGGATACCGGGAAATATCCTTCTTTTGTGGCCTATTCCCCGGTCTATCGAGTGATAAGTCCATCTTCTGGGCTCGATAGAAGCGGCCTCAAAGGCTTTATTGCCGTCGGATTTCGCGTTGAGAAGCTCTTAGAACCGATTATCGAAAACGGCATGAAAGAAAAATTTATTTTTACTCTTTATGATAAAGACCGTGACAAAGAACCGGTTTTCCGCAGCAATTTGAATCGATCGATCTCTTCCGCGGGAGATATCCGTAAAGATCTTCTCACGGTGAGTGAACTTGAGTTCATGGGGCGGAAGTACGTCCTACATCTGCAAGCTTCGAAATTCTATCAAACGAGCGCGAATGGCATGAGCGCCTGGACTTACATGGTCCTCGGCCTCTTGCTTTCGACGGGTCTTGGTTCGTTTCTACTTATTCTCACCGGCACGACGATGGCCGCGCAGAGTCATCGCAATTACCTGCTCTCTATCCTCACCAAGTTCCCGGCTAACGTCGCCGTCATATCCGGCAAGGATCAAAAGTATACCTTCGTCAATGACCTTTACGTGGCACTGCAGGGTAATCGACCCTTGCTCGGGCGTTCGATCAGGGAAGCTCACCCCGAACTAGTAGGACAAGGTTTCTTCGATATGATTGATCATGCCTTCAAAACCGGCGAGCCTTTTGTTATCAAGGAGGCTCTAGCCATCTGGAAGAGGCTGCCAGGAAACGGCCCGGAGCAGGGATACTTCAACATCGTTTATCAGCCGCTCTTAGATGGTAGCGGGCGTGTGAGCGAACTGATTATCTTCAGCGTTGAAGTTACAGAGCAGGTTCTAGCCCGTAGTAAGGTTGAGGCCAGTCGTAAACACCTGCAGGCTGTCATCACCAATACGCCTGTGATCCTTTGGTCAATTGATAGCGAGGGCCTGATAGCTTTGGCCGAGGGCAAGGGAATTGACCAGCTGGGGTTAGTCGATGGCAGCAAAGTCGGCAAAGCAGCTCGCGAGATCTTCAAAGATCATGCTGAAGTCATGACCGCAATCTCTCGGGCACTTTCAGGGCAAAATATTGAGTCAGAACTTGAGATCAACGGTCGAATTTTTGACTGTCACTTTATCCCGATCATCGGTGACGCAGGACAACGCTCTGGAATTTATAGCCTGTTTGGCGATGTGACAGCTCGCAAAGTAGCCGAGCGGGAAAACGCCGAGGCTTTGCTGCGGGAAAAATCTGCAGTGGAGGCCTCACGTTTAAAATCAGAATTCTTGGCCAACATGAGTCATGAAATCAGAACCCCCATGAATGGAATCATGGGTATGACGGCCCTCTTGCTTGAAACGTCTCTCGACCCTGTGCAAAAGGACTTTGTCGAATGCGTCCAGAGCTCGTCCGATGGCCTAATCACGATTATCAATGACATCCTCGATTTTTCGAAAATCGAAGCAGGAAAGTTGGCAATTGAGCAAGTCGAGTTTAATTTACTCTCTCTAATTACCGAATTGCAAAAAACCTTCGCATTCGCGGCAGCAAAAAAGGGTATAGGATTTGGGGTTAACGGTTTGGAGGGACTGCCGGCTCGAGTCAAAGGAGACCCGGTCCGTGTAAGGCAAGTGCTCAACAATCTTATTGGCAATGCCTTGAAGTTCACCGAAAAGGGTGGAGTTGAATTGTTTGTCTCCTTGACCGATGAAATGCTGTGGAAATTTGAAGTCCGCGATACAGGGATAGGCCTCAGTCCCAAAAGCATCGAAAAGCTCTTTTCTCCCTTCGCTCAGGCCGATTCTTCGACAACGCGACGCTTCGGAGGAACAGGGCTCGGTCTGTCCATCTCTAAGCACCTCGTAACGGCTATGAAGGGGCAGATGGGAGTCCAAAGCATTGAACATCGGGGCTCCACTTTTTGGTTTACACTCCCCCTGGACTCAGATCGAGAAGCTGGGTACGAGCCCGCAATTGATCGCGAGCTCACTGTTTATCAATTCCCCCCCGGTATGCGGATTCTGGTAGTCGATGACCATCCCATCAATCAAAAGATTGTTCAGGCCATGCTCTTAAAAGTCGGTATTCATGGCGACTCTGCTAAGGACGGGCTCGAAGCCGTTCGAGCTGTTGAAAGCAACGACTATGACCTTGTTCTCATGGATTGCCACATGCCGCACATGGATGGATATGAGGCCACCCGAACTATTCGTAAGCTCGCTTCGCAGCAGAAGGCGAATATTCCTATCATAGCCCTGACAGCCAATGCGTTTAAGGAAGAGCGTGACAAGTGCTTGGCTGTGGGGATGAACGATTATCTTTCCAAGCCTTTGAAGAATTCCGATCTTTATGCGATGCTTTTAAAGCTCACGACCCGCGAAGTAAAGGTGGGATAACTGCAGCTTACCGAGGATGGCCTAGGAGATTCTCTATCAGTCGAAGATATTTCTGTGGCACATCCTACTCGCCATTAAAGCAGATACCCGAACAATTGAGACGCTGATATTACTCCGGCCGTTCGCATGAACCGATTCATCCCGCTATATTTTCAAAGCCAAATCCCACATCTAAATCTCGACGGAACAGTCAGCACTAAAGCTCGATTTGGCAACGCTACCAACGTCTGCTGCGCCGTTGATTTGATCATCGCAGGCAGATGGTGAAAAGAATCTGGCCGACGGTCGGCTCGTAAGTCACCAAAAAAAGACAACTTTTACGCGGCGTAAGACTTGCAATGCATTTATCTGGCGCCCACTTGTACGAAGTGTTCTCAAAACTGAAGGTGAATTATGAAAAATCTGATTTTGGTGGCTAGTTCAGTGCTCCTACTGGCTTCCGGGCTTGTCGCATGTGCTGGTAATGATAACGATAGCGACACTCTTTCTGAAGTTTATAGCTGTGATTACAATGTTAATGGGAAGTCGTTTAAGGGTAATACCCGTGCAGAATGTGAAGCAGGAGCGGGTGGTATAGGGCAAGAAAGTGGATCCAATAATTCAAACACAAGTTCTAAAGTTAGCTCTAAAGTTGGCTCTAACGCCGGCTCTAGCGCCGGCTCTAGAGCCGGCTCTAGCGCCGGCTCTAGCGTAAGCGGTAATGCCATCTGTTCTTTTGATATCTCCGGCACGATCATTAATGGCTACAGCCAGGATGAGTGTAATGCGCTGGCTTCTTCACTCAGTAGTTCTGGTGGAGGCGCACAAGCTGGAGCATCTACTGGGCCCATTAATTTTCCCAGTACTCCTATGGGAGGCAACTCTAGCGCTGGCGGCGTTTACGACTGTTCATACAACGTCAACGGCGTCGAGGAACGAGGCTCCACCAAAGCCGAGTGCGATGCACTTGCTAAGAAATACGGAAATCCCTTCGGCGGATTCTAATATACTGATGTCGCCGCCTCTCTCCCGGGCGGCGACCCTTTCCCTTTCCCCGTTCCCTTTCTAAGGTGCCTGACAGATCAGCTCATTGACTGGATTGCGCAAAGTCAATACCATCCCCACCTGAAAAAGCTACGATCGAACTCATGCGAATCAGGAGTTTTCGAAATACATGTATCCGATGGAATATCCTTTTGGCCCCGAAAAAGTAGTCGACTTTTTCATCGATTACTATGGTCCGATCAACCGGGCCCATGCGGCCTTAGGCGAGGCTGCTAGGCAGCTACGGGACGATCTCGTAGCGCTCTGGGAGCGGCACTCAATGGCGAGTGACGGAACGACCAAGGTGCAGGCTGAATACATGGTGCTCGTAGGCACACGGCTAGACGATTGATACTTGGGAGATCTGGAGCGAGACCGCTTACCTGTGACAAGGTGCATCCGTCGCTGCTTCACCTAGCTTTCAGGGCCCAGCAGGCGATTCTCGTCCGACGGCCAGCTCGATTTGGCTCGAACTGAGCTCAAGATTTTTAGCTGATTTCAGCTGATAAAGAAGCTTAATTCTCAAGCTTAGAATTTCACCTGGGGGCGCAAAGGGGGCCGCACCCCGCACGGCTCGTTCAGCTGCTTCCTTAAGAAGTTCAGGAGCATCAGAGTCTTCGGGGCGAAGCTCGCTGAGTCGACCCAGGTGATCTATCTTAAAGCTTAGGCTTACGACCCCTTCGAGGCCAAGCCGCCTTGCGGCGTAGGGATAGTGCTGCTGAGCCCGAATTTGCTCGCGCAGGTTTTGCAGGTAGGTCTCGGAAGGGGAGGTGGTAGGAGCTGCGAAGCTAGCTGGAGCTGCATCGCTTTCCGCTGGATGTACCGACTCTCCTTCGAGCTCGCTCTGAGCTATAGAGGGAAGACTGGGAAGAACGGGTACTGCTTGCAGCTCAGGCTTTACCCTTGAACGGAGCCCCGCTATTCTGTCTAC
>JBGSTX010000122.1:0-6685 GCA_041736305.1 Oligoflexus sp.
CCAGTTGAAAAGTTGGACGATAACGTTGGTCTTGTTCGCCTCGAAGACATCTTCCTTCGAGCTATCAAGGCCAGTTCCTACAGGCGTTGCAGCCCCAAGCCACGTCGAAGAGCTTAGGGAAAACAGCAGCATGAACGATACTTTAATCATGGTTCCGACTGAAAAAATTCCCTCGCGCTGCATAGACTGTCTCCATTTGGCCAATGAGTGAAATAGCCCCCTACCGATTAAATTGTACGAAGTATCAGAATTTCACAATCCAATTTTTCGTTATTAAATAACGTAATTCTTCCCTAACCCACGGAAACTTGGTGCAGGGAATTTCAAACACTGTGTAGGAAAATTTCAAATCACCAAGGGCGTAGCCAAAAGCCTGGAAGCTGGATCAAATTTGGAGTCCAGCGCTGACAAGACCCAAGATGACCATGCTCGCGATGATAGTTGGAACGGTAGGGAGATGGCTTGAATAGAGCGAGAGGAGAAAACCAACGCCGGTAGACACACCAGCGAGTCCTGCACAGTATATGAGATGGCGGTTGAGACCGGCTTTAAGAATTCGCGAAGCAGCGGCCGTAGGGATGAAAAGACAGGCGATTGTGAAGAGATAACCCACGGTTTGAACACAGAAGCAAAGAGCGATTAAAGTGATAAGATCAAGACTTGAAAAGCGCATGAACTGAGCCCGGACTCCGGGTCCCGTTATCGTGCGTTCGAAGGACTCCTGGGTAAAGCGCTTGCGAAAAAAGCTCAAGATAAAAACCAGCCCACTGCCGATGGCTATCGCTGCGAAAGACTCGTTCCTGCTGATCGTCGCGAGGTCGCCGAAATATTTCTGGGACATGTGGTTTTCGAGAGCGGGAAAGAGTGCACTGACCAAGTAGGCGCCGGATAGAAGCAAAGCAAAGAGACTTGAAAAGTAGGTGTTGCTCGAGGCTAGGCGACGGGCAACCAGCAGTTCGCTGAGGAAGAAGGTTAAGGCGCCGCTGACTATAGCGAGGATCAAAGGCAACGCCGACCAGAGACCTGCCTCCTCGAGCAGAGTCTGAATCAAGCCGAGCCCCAGCAAGACCCCTAGCATAGCTCCCTGACCCATACAGAGGGCTTGCATAGCCCGATCCAGGGCCGCCAGTTGGCTACCGAGCAGAGCCAGACCCATGGCTAAGAGCACCCCTCCGCATATCGACCAGCCGTAGATTTCTAATAGCGTGCTCACGCGGCGGAGTATCCTTTCATATCGATCAAGTGCACAGAATGCGGGACCTCTTTTTCGAGAGAAGACTCGTGTCCGACCATGATCACCGAGCTTTCTCTCACCCGGACGAAATCCTGCAGAGCGTGGAGAAGCTGCTGCCGACTCTGGCTATCGAGATGATTCATGGGCTCATCCAGAATAAGAATCTCCGGTGCATGAAGAAAAATGCTCGTCAGCAAAGTCTTCTGACGTTCGCCGCCGCTGGCGGTATTCCAAGCCAGCCCCAGCTCAGACGGTCGCAAGAGACCAAAGCTGCTAGTCTCGATCGCGTGCTTGTCAAATTCTCCGGTGAAACTTAGAACGTCATGCAGGATTAAGCCGATGTGGAATTCCCGGCTATGGAGCTGGGGCAGGTAAGCGATGGCTGAAGGTGGGCGATGCCACTTAATTTTACCGCTCTTGAGATTCTTAGACTGACCCATGAGGATCTGCAGGAGAGTACTCTTCCCGCAGCCGTTAGGTCCGGTTATCGCCAGAGTTTCGCCCCTGTTCAGTGAGAAGCTCAGGCCCTTGATGAGGGGCCGGCCGTCAGGAGTTTGGAATCCGAGGTCGAAGGCTTCTAAGACTTTCATCGCGCGGCCCTATTTCTTGGGTGAGGGCTCAGCTATAGCTTTGACCAAGCTGTCGGCAATATGATGCTGGAGCTCGGGATAAGTCTTATAGCTTCCATTTGGCTGTATCATGGTCGGAACGATGACTTTGCTTATGTCAGAGATCTCGCGGAAGCGATTCAAGGTTTTCTCAGGATTGTAGTCGGCGGCCAGAGCCACGCGAACGCCTGCTGCTTTCGCTGACTTCGAGATCTCCAGCAAGCGACCAGCCGATGGTGGTACGCCCGGTTTTTCTTCTATGCTGCCGAAAGATTTAATCGCATAAAGTTCCAGAAAATAGGCAAATTCCTTGTGGTACTCTATGAGAATAGCTTTGCCGTCCGCGGCGTTGCGAAAGGGCTCGAGTTTGAGACTGATCTCTTGATTCAGGGTCTCCATTTGCTTTTTGAAGGCAAAATAGTTTTTCTCGAAATCAGCTGCATGACGAGGATCGACCCGCGTTAAAACTTTCACGAGTTCTTGCGCTCCTTCGCTCATACTCTTAGGGCTCAACCAGAAGTGAGGATTGCCCGAAGGGTGAACATCGCCCATCGACCGGTCGATGGGGCCCGTAGGCTTGTCGAGAGCGGTGACGCTCTTGCCGACTTCGCAGTAACCGGGTCCTGTAGGCTGAACGTCTTTATTCCCAGATTTTGCCAGCACCGGAGGCATATAGCCGACTTCGAGCTCAAGACCGACGAGGCAAACTATTTTGGCATCTGCCACCAGCTTGATATAGTTGGGTACTGCATCGACGAAGTGCGGGTTTTCCGTACCTTTGAGCAGGGCTTTGGTTTCCACCCATTCGCCTCCTATCTCCTTGGCCATCCAAGCTAGGTCAGGAATTGTGGTGACGACATTGATACGCTCTGCGGCAAAGACTGTCTTACATATGAGGGCGAGATACATTCCGACCAGGATTGTGCGAGTTTTAGAAATCATGGGCTGGATTTGCTCCTATTTCGGCGGCACAGTCTTTATTGACCTTATACTGCCCTGTCAGGTCAGCGGCTGCCGACATTTTAAGGCCGCTATCATCTTGCGCTAGGGCTAGACTGCCAATGGCTAAGAAAAAGCTTGCAAGAGGAATTGAAAAACGCATGTTTGAGCCTGTTTAAAGATGGAGCGAGCCAAGCTCTAAATCAAGTAATGTGCATTAGCTAAGTAAATCAAATGCAAATTGTTTGCAATAAGTTAGGAAAAATAATTTTTATCTTTCTAATAGTCCTTTTTATAGCTGAAACAATCGCTAAAAATCGAATTTTATGTTTCGGGGAAAGTTGCAAAACGGACTTCAACTTAAAGGCTGGAGCCACGTAATTACAGCGTGGCTGGGCGGGAGTGTTTCTTCAGGGCGGTTCCTGGCAGTTTGCAAAGACGGAGAGGTGGAGTCCTGCTAGGATTCACCTGCAGTCGTTTCAAGCTAAGGGAGAACGAGTCAAGCAAATGGATATCGAAGCCGTAATTTTTGATTTTGGGGGCGTAATTCTCGATGTGGATTATGAGGCGACCGCCCGTGCAATGCGCGAGCTGCTGGGCGAAGACGCTCATGTGACTTTCACGCAGACGCAGCAGAGTGCGATCTTCGATCAGCTCGAGACGGGGCAAATCAGCGCTGAGAGCTTTTATAAGAGGCTGATGGCCGCGAGCCAGCGGCGAGTCAGCCGCGAAGAAATCGACGAGGCCTGGAATGCGATTCTGGGCGAGACGAGGCAAGAACGGATTGATTTTCTGAGAAGGGTGGCTACGCGTCGCCGTATCTTTCTTCTGAGCAACACCAACAGCATCCATAAAGCGGAATTCGACCGCCGACTGCTACCCTTCCTGCAAGGCCAGAGCTTTGACAGTATCTTTGAAAAGGCTTACTATTCTCATCTTATGGGTCTGAGGAAGCCCCACCCCATCATTTACCGTTATATCCTCGACCGTCACGGGCTAAACGCCGAAAGGACACTTTTTATTGACGATAGCGAAGCAAATTTGCGCGGAGCTCGCGAAGCTGGTTTGCAAACATACCTGCTGAGAGGTGATCTGCTGGCTGCACCTCTCTCTTATCTTGAGGCATAACGCTTGAATCGATTTCTATACACTGCTTTGATAGTCGTCTCGAATGGAAGTGCTCTCGCGGCTAGTCCCGTCCCAGCTAAAAATGAAGCACCGGGCTTCTTCGAAACAGTTTACGAAGACCACTTCAAGCCCTCACTGCTGGATGGTTTTGATGGAGTTGGCGCTGGTATTATCCTCGGCGGCATTAGCGGAGTGTTTATTGCGCGACCACACGATACCGAAGTCCGCAGGAATTATAAAGATAACCAGAAAATGAGTCGGGATTTATCTCGCTTCGGTGCGGTGTGGGGGAGCGGAGGGCCAGGCATCATCATAGCCGCCTCGCAATTGGCGCTGGATCCTAGCAATGGGATGGCTCATGCCGAGGCTTTAGCGTTTACTTCCCTTACCCATGTGGGTCTCGTCCTCATGAGTCAGCGCGGCCGGCCCTATGATGGAGATGTGAAGACCTCGTTTCCTTCTGGTCATTCGGCTAGCGCCTGGGCAACGGCAACTTCCCTGAGCTACGCCTATGGATGGCCGATCGCGATTCCTAGCTATACGGCTGCGCTCTTGACTATGGGTGCTCGCATCAGCGATGATCGGCACTGGCTCAGCGATACCATAGCCGGTGCAACCCTCGGACTCTTCTGGGGGCGCGCAACTAGTCTACACCCTCATCTGCAAAGCTGGAACTTGAGCCCCTTTTGGTCGATGAATTCCTACGGAGTAAGCTTGCGGCATGAGTTCTAAGCAGCATTTAACAAGCGTGATAAGACTGCTCTTGCTCCTGAGCTTCAGTTTAGGCGGAACAGCCTATGGCTCTGACTACCGCCCATTTGCTTATCCACAGACCGAATATAGCCTCGGCGATAAGGCCACCCACGTGGGAGTCGTTTACGGAGTCAGCTGGGTGCTCTATCCGCTCGTGCAGCCAAAAGTTATGAGCGGTGAAACCGGCTCTTGGGGTGAGTATGGTGAGAACTTTGGCCGGCTCGTTTTCGATCAGGATGAGCCTATCTGGAATTGGATGGTGCATCCTTTGTCGGGTAGTCAGCTCTATCTTTTCTATCGAGCTCTGGGTTATGACCGACCCACAAGTTTTGGAATGACCTTCGTCTCGAGTGCTCTCTTCGAGTTTACGGTAGAAATTTACAGCGAGCCGGCCAGTGTCCAGGATCTCTACCAAACGCCAGTCTTCGGCACGGTTTTAGGACTAGGCATCGAAAAAGCCAGTGTTTACCTCTTGAATTCTCCCTCGGGATTTTCGCGCTTCTTCGGCCGCTTGATCAATCCACTCTCCTACATCGTCGACGAGCAGAGAGTGAGTCTGATACCTGTGAGCGATTTTAAAGGTCGCTTCGGCCTCAATTTTAAAATGGACTGGTGATATGCTTTTGCAGTTGCTCTTCCGCTTGTGCGTAGCTTGCGTGGCCTTGCTCCCATGGAGAGCTGAGGGTGCTATTGAAGGCTTTCGCCTCGGTATTGGTCTCTCGGGAGCACTTCTTGCTTTGGAGGATCAGCCTGGCAGGCAGTTCAGCTATCTGGGAGGCGCTTTTTTCACAGCAGCCAACTATCACTTTGGCAACTTTGCTGTTGGCGTCAAGTCCAGTGCTTACCTCGGCCTCGACCGCAGCAATCGCAAAGAGGTGCGGAGTGCGCCCGCACTGGCTGACACGGATTATGTTCAATACGTGAGCTTTTCTCCGAGTATACAATATTTCTTCGAGCAGGGCGTGTTTGTGAATTTTGGCCTGGCTTCGAGCCAGACCGGAGTCAATCGCTCGGCGGAGTATGAAGCAGAAACCGGGAAAGTACGGAGAAAAGTGACCTTCCAGGGCAAGGGGATTGATCTGAGTCTCGGCTACGTTTTTGCACGCGCCGAGGGTTTGCGCCCCATGTTCGTCTTTTTTAATTATCAAAATACTGTTCCGCAGAAGCAGAAGCTGGTTGACATCACGGACTCAACCGATGCCGTGACTATCGCCCGCTCGCAGGAAGCCGATGTGAGGCGCATCCAGTTCTTTAGCCTCAGCTATGGGACCTATATTCTTTAGCTAGAAGTGCTGAGTTTCTCTACCTGAAAACTCATTCCAGCCTCTTTTAAGCGCTCAATCAAAATCTCTGGAAAAGCGATGCTAGGACTTGTAAAACCTGTGACATCTTTTTGTTGACCGGCTGCGAGCAGCATAGCGATCTCAGAGGCGAAAGTGATGGTCGTTTCGTTGCCCGGATCGCCCTGTGCTTCCATTGTTACCATAACGCGTGCCTGGTCTTCGCTCCGTCCAATGAGTCGACCCTTGTAGAAGTTCTCCTTTCTCTTTTCAGCATCCGGTCCTTGCCCAGGCTGGGGTCCGAAACGCTTTGCTAACTGTCGACCAACTGGATTGCCAGTGATCGCTGCAAAAGCGGTGAGAGCCAGCTTCGCAGCCTGTGCCTCGAGATGACCTTTTACCGAATCGCCAAAGAGCTGGCGTTCTTCGTAGATAAAAGGCTGTTCGTCGCCGCGCAGATAGGCCGAACGTCGAACGACTGCAGTGTTTACGGGCCCCATGACAAAGGGTCCAGCCCAACGTTTTAAGACAGGTTCGTAGCGAGGCCGCATCGAGGGTAGGGGGCCGCGCGGCCACTTTCGATCTGGAATGAGAACGTTCGGATTATAAAGTTCCCCTCCGCTGCCTTGCTCAGCCATAGCCAGCGCGGAGGCGAGAGTTCCGCCGTTGAGACCCGCTCGAATCTGGTAGTAGTGAACGATATCGTCGAGCCGGTAGCCATCTTCTGTGGCCGCTTTTAGAGC
>JBGSTX010000363.1:0-4564 GCA_041736305.1 Oligoflexus sp.
TCACCGGTCACATGGTGTTATCGACCCTTCACACCAACGATACGGCGTCTACCGTTACGCGCTTCCTCGATTTCGGCGTGCAGCCCTTCCAGCTTTCATCGGCTGTGCTCGGTATCGCTGCAACTCGCCTTTTGCGTAAGCTCTGCCAGGCCTGTAGAGAGCCCTACGATCCTTCCGATGCTGAACTTGAGCTGCTCGATGCGTCGCGTGAGGAGCTGGGTGGCCGTCAGGTGTTTAGAGCTGGACAGAGCGGCTGCGAGCGCTGTCTCGGCAACGGCTATCTAGGTCGCGTCGGCGTCTACGAACTCATGGTATTTGACGAAGAAATTCGGAACCTCATCCTCGTCACTCAGGATGCAAAAACGATTAAGAAGAAAGCCGTCGAAAAGGGCATGATCACCCTCCGCGATGCCGCTCTCTATAAGGTTCTCACGGGCGAAACATCAATCGATGAAGCCATTCGCAAAACTCAGTCGGATGAACTTGATATTGATATGGGCGGAGTAATCGAGAAGGGCTGAACCAGCTATGCCGATGTATGCTTACAAAGGTTACCAGGCCGTCACAGGCAAGAACGTCAAGGGTCGGATTGAAGCCGAACATGAGCGTGCTGCCCGCCAGACCTTGCGTCAACGGCAGAAAATCATCGTGGCCGAGCTCAAAGAAGAAAAAGCAGAAGCCAATAAAACGACCTCCAGCATGTTTGCGCAAAAGGTTGCAGTCGGTGAGCTTGCTGTCATGACGCGACAATTCGCGACCCTGCAGGGTGCCTTCGTTCCCCTCGATGAATCCCTCAAAGCCTTGGTCAATCAGGTCGACAATACGGCCCTTCGCAACACGCTGTCTGCCGTCAAAGATTCGGTCTCAGAAGGTAAGTCTTTGGCCGACTCTACCGCCGCTTATCCGCAGGTTTTCAATCGTCTTTTTGTGAATATGGTCAAGGCAGGGGAATCCTCTGGTAATCTCGCGACCGTACTAGAAAGACTCGCTGAATTCATGGAGTACCAGGTCACTGTCCGCGGCAAGATCGTCCAGGCCATGGTTTATCCCTCGGTCATGATCTGCGCCTCGCTCGGTGTCGTCGGCTTCCTCTTGGTCGTGATTGTGCCTAAGTTGACCAAGGTCTTCAAAAGCATGAAAATCACTATTCCTTGGTACACCGAGGCACTCATTGGATTCTCAACATTCTTGCAGCAATATTGGTATTTGCCGGCTATCGGCGGCGTTTTTGGCTACTACATGTTTCATCGCTGGCTCAATACCAAGGAAGGCCGACGCAAGTTCGACAAGTTTTTGATTTCAGGTCCCATCATCGGACCGGTTTTCATGATGCTGGCCGTCTCGCGTTTTACCAAAACTCTGTCGACCCTGCTATCATCGGGCGTACCGATTATCGCCGCCTTGGATATTACCAAGAATGTCGTTAATAATATGGTTTTGACCGATGTTCTTGAACAGGCAAAAATAGAAGTCCAAGAGGGCAACAGTCTCGCGGCTTGTATCAGTAAGAGCGGCGTCTTTCCGGGACTGGTCACGCACATGATCGCCACCGGGGAAAAAACCGGTGAAATGGTCACTATGCTAGCGCATGTAGCGAAAGCCTACGATGCCGAGGTCGAACGCAAGATCCAGAAAATGATCTCTTTGATCGAGCCGGTCATGATGATCTTTTTGATGGTGATATCGGTGACAGTCATCATGGCGATGATCCTGCCTATGATGGACATAATGAAGCAGGTGAAATAAAAACTTGCTTCGAAACCAGGAAATTTATCTCTGAGGCCACGATCTCTTCGGGGTCGAGCTTCAGCCCTCAATAGCCAGCTTGAGGGAAATTGTGCTAAGTTCTTGGGACCCTTAGCTTGGCGCGTGGGGGAAAACTCTAGGGCGGCCGCAAGGTCGAACACCAACGGATCTTCTGAGGAGTCTGTACATGAAGTTGAAGAGCTGGAAGCGTTTGGCAGCTTTGCCTTTTTCTCAGCGGGATGAAGATGAACGAGGCATGACTATCATCGAAATCCTGATCGTAATTGCTCTGATCGGAACCTTGATGACCATCATCATGACCAATATTCTCGATAAGAGTGACGACGCTAAGAAAGATTTAGCGCGGGTGGCCATGGCCCAGATCGAGAACGGACTTCGCCTCTACCGTTTGCACAACAATCGATATCCTTCGACTGAAGAAGGTCTGCAGGCTTTGGTCACAGCTCCTAGCGGTGCCAAGAACTGGCGTGGACCCTATACTGAACCCGATAAACTCAACGATCCATGGGATTCCCCTTTTACCTATGAATCGAGCGGTTCTAGAAATTTCAAGATGATGTCGTCAGGGCCAGACCAGCAGATGGGTAATGAAGACGATATTACCTATCCGACCGATAAGAGTGCTCCAGAGGAGCCAAAGTAGAGATTCTTTTCAGTAGCGGGATTGCATTCAATCTCGCGCTGATGCTCTCTTTGATTCTCCTCACTCGTAAGTCTAAAGCCCTTCTCGCAGCGGCGGCTCTCTCCGCCCTGCTCGATCTTCCTGGAACATACGAATTATAGCTGGTGAAACCTTCGACCCAGTGGGACGTTCAGCATGATGGAATTACGGACGCAAAAGCAAAGCATCCGCGCCTTGGCAGCTGCGGGGTTCACCATCATAGAAATCCTCCTCGTCATCGCTCTGATGGGCGTTGTCATGATCATGGCCGTACCCAACTTCAACATAGTTCCTGGAACCGAGGCAGCTCAAAAGATGGGCAATCTCCTCGGCGATGTTAGGGCAGCTTATGATATGGCCGTTCTGCACAAAAAATACTATCGACTCGCCTTCGAGTTCAAGACCGGTGACTACTGGCTAGAAAGTACCGATCGTCAGCAGTTCTACCTCAGCGACAGCAAACTAGACCGAGATCCGACACCCGACGAGCTGAAAGAACAAAACGCCGAATTCGAGGAAAACTTTGCTCGCTATGCGGAGCTGGCTGGCAAAGATGTAGAAGATTCTGAGAACGAAAAAGTAATCAAACCCACCTCACCTCTCCTGGCGGCCAAGAGCAAATTAAGCCCGGTCGAATGGAAGCCAGTTGAAGACGCCGAGTGGGAAAGGCGTTCGCTCGGTCCAAGCTTTGTAATCCGCGGTGCACAGATGGAACACCATACGCGGCAGCAGACGCTGGAAGAATTGGGCGACAATGCTTACGCGTATCTCTACTTTTTTCCTACTGGATACGTCGAGCGCGCGGTGATCTACATCGCTCCTGCCGACTTGGACGATAGAAGCAAACTCGACGAGCAGACCTATACAGTCATCACAGAACCTTATGAGGGACTGGCTGACGTCAGCAACGGCTACAAGGAAGTGGATCTTAGCAAAGATGCAAAAGCACGTTGAAATGAGCGAGAGTACCTTGGATCAAAAGACTGTTCTCAAAAATCCTGGCGAGCAAAGTTTCACTCTGATCGAAGTCATTATCTCGGTCGGGATGCTTACGGCGGTCGTTCTTCAGATGGTCGGCGGACAGGGCAGTGTGTTCGGAATGATCGACTACAGCCAACGTTCGAGTGAGGCTATCTGGCTCGCAAAACGCATGATGTCGCAGGTCGAATACTTCGCGAGTTACATGGATTTCAAAGAACTTGAGACCACCAGCGGGATCCGAGATCAACCGTTCAAGTTCGAAAAAGGCACCGAAACTGACGCTGAATACCAGTATTCGATAGACGTGAAAGAGTGGAAACTTCCGCTCTTCGACCTCCTGACCGGCGGCGGCCCGAAAAAAGAAGGCGAAGAAGACGAAGACGCCAAGCCGAAGAACCCTGGATTAGACGCGGGTGGATTCGATAGCGTGGTCGATACTATCTTCGAAGGGCAGATCCTAAAAGTAGCTCAGGTCGAAGTCAGCTGGCCGGAAGGCGCTCGGCGCAACAGCGTCTCGCTCAGTATGCTCCTAGCTAATCAAAAAAAGCTCGACGAATATATCGCTACTAAAAAAGGTGTCTGGGACACAATAGCTAAAAAAGCAGCTGGCGCACAGCAACCCCCGCCTCCTCCACGACCTCCCGGCGGTGGGCAGAATCCAGATCCGAACAACCCGCAGAATAACGGAAGTACCGATCCTACTGGAGGCCCTGCTCCTACTGGAGGCCCGAGGGGCACGCCAACAACTGGTGGAAATCCAGGGTCTCGCACGGGTGGCAGCGGCGGTTCGGATGGCTTAAGGGACGACGGGAGGGAATGAACTTGATGAAAAATCTGAAATATAAGCTATTTCTCCCCTGGAAAGCCAGGGCGACCGAAGAAGGTATGACGCTTCTCGAGATCATTTTTGCGGTGACGCTTATCTTGATCATGACGATAGCAACCAGCAGTGTGATCCGCTCAGGCATTGATACGCGCATTGAGCTTTCGCAGCGAAGCAAAGTCAATCACCGTCTCATGAGCGCGATGCAACGCATCACTGAGGATTTGCAGCTCGCCTTTATTCTCGACTCGCAGCGACAGGAACTGAACTACGTCGATCGCGCCACAAAATCGATCTTCTCCATTCAGGCTTCGTCCAACAACAGCGAGCTG
>JBGSTX010000370.1:0-8940 GCA_041736305.1 Oligoflexus sp.
CCGCGCTACTTGCGACTTGCGGTTTCCTGTTTTTACGGCTCAAAAATTTTCCACTCATGAATTTCATGGAAACCGGCGCAAGATACTTTTGTTTGCCAATGGCAACGTATTCCGTTTTGAAGACCGGGGCCTTCAAACCGCATGTTTCCATGCTAAATGATAAGATATTCCAGGAGCCCACCGCATCACGATGAGCCTCGATTCCACATTGACTGCATCTATAGAACCGCCCTTTAACTTTGTTATGGCGCTTGCAATCAGGGTCCGGGCATTGCCGCGTCGAGCTTCTTTCGCTTTTCCATTCGAACGAGATGCCTTCCCATCCGCCTTTGTATTCGAGCTTTCTATAGAATTCGCCAATGGGCCAGCCGCTGTTTGCCTGATTTTGGCGTGAACCGGATTCCTTTTGAGGCAGGGAACGGCAATCACCCACAAACACCTGAGTGCTGCCATGTTCTGCCAGAAAATTTATCACTTTGCGGCTGTTTGTATGCATGAAGTTTTCCTTTCGGTTCTCATACTTTTTTTGAACCTGGGCTTTCTTGAAAACCTCTTTCCTGTCATTTTTGGATTCCTTCTTTTTCCTAGAAATCCGTCGCTGGCGAAAGGCCATCTTTTTATTGAAATCACGATGAATCGAACGGAAACCCTTGCCTTTCAGATTCAGGGACTTTCCATCCTCTGTCATGACCACGGCCCAGCGTATCTGGCCCAGATCAATGGCGGCATATCGCGCCGCTGGAGGCTTGTCCTGGGCGGTCTTCGTCTGTCTTTTCTTCATCTTGAAAATAATCTCGAACTCTCTTCGGGACCAGTCATAATGTATCGTAATGGCCGTGGTGTTCGCTGGGATGCCCTGGGCATAGGGAATAAAGAGTGGTTTCCGTCGCCTCATTTTCCCTGGCTTTTGGGGATTGTGTTCCATCGCCATTCCAAGGGTGAAGCCACCAGCGATATTCTGAGCCTCGCGTCGATCGAAATGAACGTCGCGAGCCTGGCGTTCACGAAAAGGATACTTGTGGGTCCGCCAGGCTTCCAGCTGGCCCGCCTTCGCCGCTTCCTCCCGGTTTTTTCTTGTTGTCTCGCAGACACCCAGAAACTCCTGAAAGATGAGGTTTTGGCTTTGGGTGGTCAGGCGAAGCCCAAGTGTGGCCGTCCATCCCGTCATGTGGGAAGCCAAATCCATGCTAGAAAAATAGGGCCTCATCCCAGAGCGGGCTTCCCGATGCATGAAAACAAGGCTGTTCCATATCCAGGCAGCGTCCTGGCGAAGGGCTACCAATATTTGAAAATCGGAGTCATCAAGATGCGGCATGGGGACTTTTTTGACCCAATATTCGCACGGTTCTTTTTTGTTTTTTTTCGCCAAGTGAAATCCCTTGAAACCTCACTTCTTATCTTTCATTAAGTGCATCGACTCAAGAAAAAAATTGCATGATGTTAAAAGCTTTGTTCATGGGTAGAGCAAGTTTTTGTCAAGACACTTGTTCACGACATGATCTATGATCCCATGTCCATGCCGCTTCTTCCCTACCGCAGCTGACTTGTATGCCTCAACAATTGACTGAAGCTCTCCTCAATCGCATGATTGCCGCCATTGAAGAAGCATTCCCCCGGACCAATCCCAAAGGCCGGCCCAGGACGCCCTTGATGTTGACGGACGGTGAAGAGATGCCACTGGCTATGCTTTCGTCAAAGGCCAAAGGCGTGCTTCCATCTACTAGCTCGGCCATAATACAACTCTGCCGGACTCGGCGATAATGAACCATGCAAGGCATGCTGACGTTAACACGACTAGGCAGTATTTACGCAGGCAGGATAGCGGTTAAACCTATTCCTAAAAAGCGCCTTGACCTCAGTTCCTAAGATTGGTTTACTGTCGCTTCCTTGTGGTTCCATAGTGCAATGGATAGCACGCAGCCCTCCGAAGGCTGAAATACAAGTTCGACTCTTGTTGGAACCGCCATTTTAAATACTTATATTGCAGGACTCCTCTAAGGGGTCCTTTTTTTGTTGATTATCTGAGACTGGCTTTTAGATCCTTTCAATCCGAAGGAGGTCCGTAATGAAAGACTACAAGTGGCATACTTTCATCATAGTGATTTTCCCGCTGAAAAACGGACACGAATGTTACGCAGCGTCTAACATCATTTCAGCAGCGAATGCAACTGGTGTCTTGTAACCTAACGACGAATGAAGGCGCTGCCTGTTATTGAAGGTATCAATCAATCAAAAAGTCTCTGCTTCGCTTCCGCTCTGGTGGTGAAGTCTTCGTGGTGTACGAACTCGGTTTTCAATGTATGGAAGAAGCTCTCCATAGGGGCATTGTCCCAGCAATTGCCGCTCCTGCTCATGCTCGGAGTCAGGCCATAGGCCAAAAGCTCGTCTCGAAAGTCATAGCACGCGTACTGGGTGCCGCGGTCAGAGTGAAAAATCGCGTCAGGGGCTGGCTTTTGGTAGGATACGACGCTTAGCTTGGTGAATAGGCTACTATATTAGCGAGTCTATGAAAGCCAGCTTCAGATCTCCGCAATTTGCTGAGCCTCCGTCACTGGCCAAATTAAATGAATTGATTCAGCTTAGAGCTGCGCTTCGACTTCTCACTTGCCGTTGAACACATCTGAAATAAGTTCGCCGTCAACGACAGCACTAATCCGTGGTGGCCAGTGCATATTTGGCCCTAGCTCGAAGGCAATTGGTGTCTTCTGGCCAGTAGAAAAAACTTCAAATTCACCTTTGACTTCAGTAATTACTTCATATGCGACGCTAAATCTCCGACGTGGATGGTGACTCTGAGATTTGAGCTTGAAAAAATTTCTGTGGTCGGGAGGCAGCCAAAAGGAGATGAGTTGATTTCCCTCATGCTGATTTGTTAGTTCCATTTTAGCTTCGCCCGTCAATGAGAGAGCTTGTGGATCTTTACTAGCAAACACTTGTAAAGTGTCGTCCTGATAATTGATTCTTCTGCAGCTTTTCCCTTCATTGTAGTCCGGAATTCCAAACACTTTTTTGCCCAGAGCGGCAACGGAATCCAAGTGGGGGTAGGTCTCTACACAAACCCCGAAGTCAATCCCACTTGTTGGCATTACAACTGAGGGCCATCCCTGAGTTTGCACTATAGCGGCCATCATCGGCGCGAATTCCGTACCATTGGCCAGTAGCTCTTCGATAACAGTCTCGCCCATGATGCCAGATCCACTGTTGTGTGAGAGACCGAACAGGTGACCTAGTTCGTGAATCATCGTATATCGCAAATAGATAGCGTCCCCGGCCGACCAGAAGTCAGTACTTCCAGCTAAGCCTCTTGCGCGGCTAAGATCCGCTGCTGGAGCAAAGTAAATATATCCTCGCCCTTTCAAATTCTCGCGGTCATAGGAAGTCCGAACCGTAGAGGCTATCACCGCTGACGGATCATCAAACGTTTCTCGCTGATTATCGCTTAAGTAACCCATCTGAAAAACAAGGTCGACCGTGTCACTACAAGGAACTTCAGTAAATTTTTGAGTTGCTACGAGGATCCGCCGGTTAGGTGCTTCGAGATCCATAAAAGAGATTTCTCTTACTTTTGCAAGTTCTGCTCGCCAGTAACTCAAGCCTTCATGAATTGCATTATTGATAGTATCTCGATTCACACTAAATCCTTGCTCTGGAAAGGAGATACAGTAGTGGACTTGCGTCGTGTTTTGGACCCACCAGGGATTCAGACTATCGCGGAGCATCAAACCTCCTCCACTACTGCCCGCTCCGTCGGTAGATGTTGTAATGTCTGCATGAGCTTGGTTTACCCATGAAAGCAAAGCTGTAAGCGCACTTGCATAAAAGAAGTTGATCTTCATCCGCAGTTTCCTTTCAGTGTTGATGTCGTGATTGCTACTTTAATCTTGCAATAGTCCCACGCAAGAGGATAGATGTAATTAAGTAAACAATTAATATCATTGTTAAGCTGGAACTTAATCATGTCGACTGTAGATCTAGCTAAAGACCTAAAGATTTTTGCCTATAAGGACTACAAAGCCTATTTGCAAGCGGCCTTGCCTCGAGCGGGAACAGAGCGGGGTCTGCGTGCTCGCTTGGCTAAAAAGCTTGCTTGCCAGCCGGCTTACATTTCCCAGGTACTAAATGGCCATGGAAACTTTTCCATGGAACATGCCTATAGCATCTGTGACTTTTTGCGACTGGATTCGACTGAGACCCGATATTTTTTACTGCTAGTCCAGCTTGAGAGGGCAGGATCGGAAACGTATCAGAGACATCTGCGCAGCGAACTCACGGCCATCCTCAATGCCCGGGAAACTATCAAAGAGAGAATTAAAGTTCCCCAAGCACTCAATGACGAGGCCCGCGCAACTTATTACAGCAACTGGACCTTCGCGGCGGTCCATATCATGTGCTCAGTGCCTGAACTTCAGACTCCTGAAGCTATCGCAGCTCGCTTAAGATTACCTTTTAATACCGTCCGCTCCTGCTTAGACTTTCTTATATCGACAGGCCTTATCGTTCTCAATCGTGGATGCTATCAAATTAGCTCCAGACGCATTCACCTGGGAGCCGACTCACCTCTCCTGGCCAAGCATCACAGCAACTGGCGACTTCGAGCTATGCAAGCCTTAGAAGGCCAAGGCGAAAGCATTCTGCACTACTCGTCCGTCATAAGCTTGGCGGAAAAAGATGTAAGTGCTATTAAGGATATCTTGCTGCGTGCCCTCGAGCTGCAGGAGGCTGTATTAGAAGCCTCAAAAGAAGAGGCTGCCTACTGCCTTTCGCTCGATTTTTTCAGAATTGATTTTGCGCCGAATTTTTAAACAGCAGAAAGAGAAAGTGGGGAGCCTGCTCGATCAAGGCAAAATCACAATAGCATAACGAGCTCCGCGAAAATGAGCTGAAGCATGGGAAATAAAAACTTTTTGCAGAAATTTGTGTGGCAGGGGTTGAAGTATCTTGTTCGGGCAGTTGGAGGCCAGAGTTGTTTCTTCTTTTTCCCCAATCGCTGCCCGAATGCTATGAGCCCATGAAAATGGTCTGGGGAATTCGAGGCGAAAATTCGCTATCCCCTTGAAACTCTTTCTCACGACCGTAGCTCTCGCGGCGGGCCCTTACCTGGTGAATCGTCTCTAGGCTCTTTGCACTGTTTCAAACTAGGTAAAGGCTGCACACTCAAATTTTCTGCGGCCAAGGATACCTGGAGTAAAGCGACTTGCACAGAAACTCCTTATTCCCCCAAATTTGAAAAAATTGAAATGGAAATGGCGAGGGATGACGAGTTGGGTGGTAAAGTTTCAAGGCTTACTTTGGAATCTCGAAGGTTTTTTACAGCTAAGTTTTGAAAATTCTGAAATTGACTGGGGGACGCCTCCTGATAACGATAGCTGGGTGCAATATCTTATCAGTGTCACGGATCTCAAACGCTATGGCTCCGAAATCGCATTCACTATGAGCGCTGAAGCCTATTTCGGATATTGTGACGTAGAAGAGTGTTCTTTAGGAACGGCGAGGTGGCCATATGTAAATGCTCTCCTTTCTAAAAATAGCACTGGAATTTACGAAGGTGCTTATTATCCCGATGATAGGCCGAGCAGCGAACCGGCCGGTAAAATGATTATTAGGCCTTGGTAGGATCTCATCCCAAAGCCTCCATGAGTTCAAATTCTTCATGGAGGTTTGCCGCTTCTCATTTTGTCGATCGACTTACTAAACGGAATCAGCGTCTTTGGCCTCGAAAGCGATCGCGCCCGCCTGATCAGGCTTTCCTTCCAGCCCATTCTGGTCATCTGGGCCCTCTGGGCCAGCGGGGTCCTACAGTACTGGAGTGAGCGGCGCGCTTCACGCTAAGGGCACGTGCTCGGGCCAAGAGCCAAGAGCCAAAAGCCAAGACTCGCAAACGGAACAACCTTCGAGACCGTCATACCTCTCTGCCATCACTCCCAAAGCAGACTTTTGCTTACCTTGCCATTTCAATGCTGGCTCAGCTGAATATGTCAATGACAACAGGGCTTTGCTCAAAGACTTCGCTAACTATTTTAACTGTCATAGGAATTTCGATAAGTCGCAGAATCGGACCTCCGTTCCGTACGCTGGATTAGAAATGTAAAAAAGATATTCAAGCTATAGAGTACCAGTAACTACGTTTCCTACAGGAGGCAAAGGACTCGAGGCTAAGGGCTGACTGCTGATGCGGATATCGCAGGTCTGACTCGAATAGGTGAATTGCGAAAACCGTACGCGGAAAGCAGTAAGGGGCCTTTGGTCTGGATAGAAGAAGCCATTCGCATAAGGAGATAAGAGCCAGTTGCCATCTGGATAAGAGCGGACCTCCAGCTGCGCTCCAAAACCCGGACAGGCTGGACTTGGGAGGTAGCTGATTTGGGTTGGCCCAAGAACCTGGGGATAGCTGAGATTTTGCTCCCAAACAGAATTTCCGTAGGGAATGACGATACGAAGGTTGCTTAAGATAAGTGGTCTAGCAGACTGAGCTGACACGGGAGCGGAACCCGCAAGCAACGATATGCCCACGATGAGCTGGCCCATCGATAGCCCGATTTTCCTCTTCATAATAGCTCCTCAGTAAGTGAATTCTTCACTTTTGAATGGCATCTTCAT
Source organism: Oligoflexus sp. (assembly GCA_041736305.1). Lineage (GTDB taxonomy): Bacteria > Bdellovibrionota_B > Oligoflexia > Oligoflexales > Oligoflexaceae > Oligoflexus. Next base: position 6,598 of record JBGSTX010000370.1, read on the forward strand.
GTGGAAATGGTCAAGCTATTAATGGACCTACAATATTTTCCCCATTAGCAGGATTTGCTCAGTGACCGCTGACGGCCTGCTCTTGCAAGAGATTGTTCCAGTCGAAGTTTTGATTGGATTTGGCGCGCAGTTTTCTGGAGAAATCCTCGATGATCCGCACAGTGCTCCAGCTTTCTGGGTAGTAAATTGTAAAACCATCGTAATCGGGATAAAGAGAGCCATCATCGCGATGAGCGGAAAGGATCCAGACTAAAGCGCCGTTTACATCGGCAGCATCGAACTCTTCATACCAGCTACGGTAAATCTCATCCCTGCGGTTCAGATCTCGAATGCCCATTTCACCGCTGAAAATCGGCTTATTCAGTACATTGCGTGCAAGCGCAGTGTGACGACGGATGTATTCTCGGGCAGCTGCATCGCTCAAGTTCCAATGTTCTGGATAAAGATGGATGGAAGCGATGTCGATATGCGGCGACTTATGGACTGCGACAAAGTCGGTGGCGATGTCGCCTTCCGAGCCGGTGGTCACCAGGTGCTGAGGATCGATGCTCTTAATGTATCCAGCCATCTCATGAATCCAAGCATAAAGGTCTTGGGCCCGATAGCTTTCAACGCGAGGTTCATTGGCCAGTTCCCACATGAGAATAGCAGGTTCGTCCTTGTAGCGGGTTTTGGTGTAATAGTTGGTTCGCCAAAGCAGATTGTTTATATATTTTTTAAAGAGTGCGCGCGTGGTCGCGTCGGAGTAGAAATCATCGTGCGAGCGAGCAGTGGGTGACCAGCGAACATAGGCGTTCATGCCTCCGAAATCATCCCAGTTGTTGACCAAACTTAGGATGAGCTTGATCCCCAGCTGCTTGGCTTTGTAGACCGCATAGTCAAGGCGGCGAAAAGCTTCTTCGTTGTAAACACCGGCTTCAGGCTGAAGAGCGATAGCGGGATTGCTGTTACCATCGGCAAAGGCCCAAGTCCGCACCGTGTCGAGGCCCATAGCAGCCGCGTCTTCCAGGACTTCATCCACCATTTTTTGCGACTGATAGAAGAGGTAATACTGGTTGGCACCGGAAAAATAGTAAGACTTTCCTTCGAGGCTCAACTGCGATCCGATGCGTTGTACAAACGCAGAATCCTCGGTGGCAAAGGCTTTCCCGACACTCAGACCGAAACACAAAAAGGCGATGAGAATTCGCCCCATCCCAAAGGGATTTAGCATGCGCTTACCTTTCTCTTTCCATGAAGATTAAATACTGCAAGTCTTCGACCGCAAGACTGCAGCTGCTCTGACGTTCAAGATTTTTTTAGTAATAATACTATGATTAAAATTGCGCGAATAAACAAGTTAGAAATTCACTGAGATTTATCGATTCCCACTTCGCTGTCTATAAAACTCAAGATGTTTTCTAGGTAAGGCACGCGAAATTGATCTTTTTCTCGATAGATTTCGTGTTTGCTCATAGGGATTCGCACAAGAGTACATAAGCGGGCTATTGCGCAAAAGCGATCTTGATGTTCGTTGCTAACAAAAGAGTCTTCAGCTGCTTGCAGAAGTAAAATCCGAGCCCTAATCGCACCAACAAAGTCTGGATCAACGAAAGATGGTGTCGTTCGCAAAGCCTCGCGCAGCCAGTGAAAGCTAGCGCCACCACTCAGCTGCGGCACCTGCTCGGGCCGCCTCAGGAAATTTGCATAGTAATTCCAGCGAGTCCAAGATTGAGTTGGAGCTTTTTCAAAAATTGGCTGTCTTGGTGCCTTCTGTCCGAAAGCGTATTTCTCACCGAAGCCTAAAAAATCGAAGAAGGTCGCCAGTGCTTCTGCCAAGCCATGCGGCACGCCTAGTAGCTGAGGTTCATGCATAGGTGCAGAGAGTATCAAAGCTTTTGGGAGCTGAGGGTAGATCTGAGCGAAGAGAGAGCTTACGGCGCCTCCCATGGAATGAGAAAAGACCACGAGGGGCCGTTTACCGCCGTCGCTGTGCACGATTTTATCGATAAATATTTTAAGGTCCACGGCGTAAGACGCAAAGTGATCGACATACACGCTCTGGCTTTTGGCGAGAAGGCGCGAAGATTGGCCAAATCCTCGCTGATCGTAGATATATACGTTCAGACCTGCTTGAAAAAAATCGTAGGCGATTTCGGCGAACTTTTCAGTCCTCTCGCCAAAACCGTGGACAATCACGAGATCGGCCCGCGCTTCAGTCTGACGAAATGCGCGGTAGAAGAGCTTGACCGCCTTTGTTGCTGCTGGTGAGCCTTCGAAAAAACCACTTTCTCCGCCAGCGAACCAGGGCTCTATAGTATTTTGCATGGCCGCTAGATAGTTTTCTTCGCGCCGGAAATCGGC
>JBGSTX010000375.1:0-5127 GCA_041736305.1 Oligoflexus sp.
GGCGAGGCCGGAACTAGCTGTAGCTTAGTTGATTTGGGCAACGGAACCGGCAAGTTCACCTGCGGCGATGTAACCTTGCATGTCGTGCTCGCATCTGTGGCCGACTTTGCGCCAGAAGCTAAAGAAAAGGCTTTGGACACCGACGATGCTGAAGAAGGCAGCGGCGAATAATTACGCTGGATATTGAAGCGAAAGCGCCATGGGCTCTTTCGCTACTCCTGAATCTCCAAAAAATCTTCTTACCTCAAATCAGCTTCACCTAAATTACTTTCTCGCCCAACGTACGAAAAAAATCTGCACCAAATCCACCTTTGGCAAAATTCTAAATATCGCCATAATTACATTATATTGTACTATGCTGCTAAAGAAACGTCGGTTCCGAACCGATAAGAACCTTAGAATAACTTGCACATAAAAACTGAATAACAGCTTCGACCCAGGAGACCCTACTATGAAGACTATAACTTCGACTTTAATTGCTGTTTCTTGCTTGTTCCTCCTCAACGCATGTAGCGATGCTAACTTCGAAGGTCTCACTAGCGCTGCGGGTAAAGGTGCTGCTTTGAAAAATGGTGGTGAGAGTGAGAATAAGAGTGAGAATAAAAGTGAGAATAAGAGTGAGAATGATAATAAAACTAGTGAAGGCAAGCCGGATGTAACCACCGAAGAAGGCGAAATAGGATTGGAAAAAGCCTGCGATTCCAAAGGCAAGTCAGCTGGTGAAAAAATTCATATCGCAGGGGCCCAAGAAACCAGCAAAATAGAGCGAAGTGATTCGGTCAACATGCATATCGCAGGCAATCAGAATCAGATTAACCTCTTGGCAAAAGCACCAGAAGCAGGAATACCTGAGGTGTGCCTTAAGGTCACTGGGAACCAAAATCAGTTGACAGTCGATGTCAGCGGTAAAGTGCAGCAGCTCACGATTTTCGCCACCGGTAACACTAGTCTAGTTAAAGTTAACGTTCCAGACGGTGCATCGCTCGGCGGCATTGATATCAGAACACGCGGCAATGGTGGCAAGATCGACATCAAAGGTGCTGGCAGCTTTGATTGCAGCAAAGCCATATCTGATGCAAAAGAAGGAACATTTGTCTGCGGAAAATAGTCCCGAGAAGAGTAAGGGGGCCTTGCAGTAGCAAGGCCCCTTTTTTTTTAAGCGTCAGAAGCTTTCCTCACTGAAGATTCCGCCCGATAGGCTTCTCGTTCGAAAGGTATGTTGTAGTAGGCCTCCCAGTGACTGCGGTACACCAGCAGATTTTTCACATAGTGAAAAACATAGAGTAAGTAGAAGCGCAGAACGCCATGCCTCGTCATCTGCTCCTGGTGCACTAGCTCATGCCGCAGCACCTCCGCAGGCAGCTCGTTCTCCCCGTAACGAGTTAGCATCCTGCGGCCCAGAACAATGGCCGCATAATATTTGAGAGGCCAGAAGCTGAATAATTTGGACTGGTATATAATTTTCACTCTCACCTTCATTATGACGTATCAGCCCAAAGGCATACTCGAGCGTGGCTGAATCACATGGTACTTTAGCTGATTCTCAGGTAGCTTTCCTCTCTTAGCCTTGCCTCAATAGCGGAGACTGTCCTCGAAATATGCCAGAGTCCAAATTTGAAATAGTCGAACTCAAGTCCGGCGTCAAAAGTCTTCGTCTTATCGACAACCAAGAAACTTTTCATCCTGGCATCGGCCCCCCTCGCGGAAGCCCGAATTCTTCATGTCGAGCAGCAACGATTGTGTGAGCGTTTGGAAAGCTCGGGACGGCTCGTAATTTGGGATGTCGGCCTCGGCGCCGCCGCCAATGCACTAGCGGCGATTGCGGCTCTCGAAGGCAAGAGCGGCAAGGTTGAAATCCATAGTTTTGATAAGACCACGGCCCCTCTGCTCTTCGGTCTTCAGCACAGCGAGCACCTTGACTACCTCGAACCTTACCGCGGTATTCTCGAGGCACTTCTGCGTCACGGGTCGGTTGAGATAAGTCCGCGCATGAGCTGGCACCTCCATCTGGGTGACTTTCGGCATGAGATGCTGCGCAGCGACCTAGCTGCCCCACAGGCTATTTTCTACGACCCTTATTCTCCGCGCGGCAATGTCGAGATGTGGACGCTCGAGCATTTTCAAAACTTCCGGCGCCGCCTCGACGGATCAGCCCCTTATCTCTTGAGCAATTACACCCGCTCGACCATAGTTCGCGTGACCTGGCTGCTGGCGGGTTTCCATGTGGGCGTTGGAGCAGCGATTGGGGAAAAAGAAGAAACGACTTTGGCCTCTAACTGCCCTAGTGAGATCCTTCAACCTTTACCTCGTAAATTTCTGCAGAAAGTTTTCATATCCCATGCTTCGGCTCCTCTTCGCGGAGCCCGCTATGCAATTGAGAAAATTAGCGACGAAGATTTTGCCCAGCTCGAGCATGCTCCTCACTTCCAAGTACGCGACAACGCCGCTCTAAGCCTCTCCCCACCTCTTTGAGCGATATCAATGGTGCCAGCAAAGGCGGCCATGATGACTACCATTCTCTTCTCATGTGCTTTCATTAGTTCACTCTGATTAAAGCAGCTAGGGCTCTTGCACAGAGTGAAAAGGAATCTCCCCTCGACCCCAAGTTGGCAAGCTCCCATTTCCGTGTGAGACGGGTATTCAAGAGGTACCTTCGATCGACCCGGCTTGGGGGATGAGGAGAGCCGCTTGAGACCGGATTTCGGGTACGCAGCCGAGCGGCGGAACCATCCCCCTCTCGTCCTCTTTCTCTTCGATTCTCAGGCAAAGAGCTACACGTTGGTGCCTCAAACTTCGAACTGAGTTCTCGCTAAAAGTTTTCCCATTGACTTCAAGAGCCATATTTTGCAGCTTAGCCTTGTTATTGCAATGGGAGATATCGATATGCCCGGCTTATCTTATACCCAGTCGACAGCCTCAGAGCGTGCAGAAGCCCTAGCCTTCTCATCATCTGCTTTGTTCACTATTCTCAGCCTGCACCTCTCTTGTTGTTGATCCTCTAGTAACACATAAATCCCATAAAATTTAGAAAACTAGCTGCGATGTGAGCCCTGGCTCTCGCGCTGACTATCTCTTCGAAGCATCTTCGATCTGAGGAGTACTGCTATGCGTTTAGGTTCCGTCGCCCTCGTTGGGGCAGGACCCGGTCCGGCCGAGTTTTTGACGCTTGCGGCTGCCAAAGCTCTGGCAGAAGCCGAGGTCATCCTCTACGATGCGCTTATCGGCGCTGATGTTCGGGCCCTCTTTCCTAGTTCAGCCAAAGTAATTTATGTCGGTAAACGTTGCGGAAAGCATGCGCTCAGACAGGATCAGATCAACGAAATTCTCCTTCAACACGCGGCAGACGGCTACCGAGTCGTCCGACTCAAAGGCGGTGATCCCCTCATCTTCGGGCGCGCTGCCGAAGAGCTCGATGCATTACGTTCGGCCTCCATCCCCGTCCGCATCATACCTGGTATATCAGCGGTCAATGGTCTGGCCGCAGTCTATGCCCTGCCTCTGACCGATCGCGCCCAGAGTCAGGAACTACGCATTATCCAGGGTCATCACCTGGATCCCCGCCCCCAATACTGGCACGAGCTCGCGCACTACGAGGGTACGCTTGTTATCTACATGGGCCTCGAACAGCTCACTATCATAGTCGAACGCCTCCGAAACTTCGGGGCACCTGCTGGACGCCCGCTCGCCATCATAGAGACCAGTAGCGAAGGTTTCGAGCTGCGGGACAACGGTGGAGGTACACATCTCACGCGAAGCAGTCTGGGCGCGATTCAAAGCGGAGGTTTTATCCGGAAAACCCAAGGCCCTGGGATCATATACATTGGCTCCAACGTCAGCAGTATGCAGCTCGAACCTTACAGCAGCCAGGAGGCCCCTTATGCACCCGCTATTGCCCATTTTTCTTGATCTCAAAGGCAAGTCTGTCTTGCTCGTCGGCGGTGGAGCCGTAGCGCTCGAGAAGCTCGAGAAGCTTTGGCCGACAGGAGCCCGCCTGCAGCTCATCGCCGAACACTTTCAGGATGCCACCCGCCAAAGGCTCGAGGAACTCGGTATACCCTTTCTCACGCGATCTTTCACGACGATGGATCTCGAGGGCCAGTTTCTCGTCATCTCGGCCGTCAACGATCCCCTTGTGCACGCGTCTATAGCGGCAGCGGCGCGAGAACAGCGGGTTCTCGTCAACACGGTTGATGCTCCGGAAAGTGCCGACTTTTACTTCGGGGCTCAGGTCGAACGAGGCCCTTTGCAAATTGCTATTTCAACCCGTGGCCTTTTTCCGGGCGTAGCGCGGGCCCTGCGTCTCTGGCTCGAAGAGGCCTTTCCCGAGACCATCAAGCACGAGGTGAACGAACTGGCTCTCTTGCGGCGTCTGACGCAAACCCGCATCCCCGACCCTGCCCGGCGCATGCGAGCTTTACGCGAACAACTACAAATTTGGATGGAAAAGCCCCCCCATGCTGGAGAAGCTGTATGAGTGAAAAGTCGAAGATTGAAATCACGAAAGAGGAGTCCAGAGGTCTCCGCGGTACTCTAGTGCAAGAAGTTAGCGATGCGAATGGCCGCTTCACATCGACAGCTGAAAACCTCCTGAAGTTTCACGGCGTCTACCAGCAGAAAGACCGCGATCGCCGCAAGGCGACCGATCCTGCGGCAGGACCCAAACCCTTTATTATGATGGTCCGCGGACGGATTCCAGGTGGCCGTCTCAAGTGGGAACAGTGGCTTGCCTGGGATAAAATCGCCGACCGGCATGCGAGCCATGGACTGCGGCTCACAACTCGCCAAAGTCTCCAGATTCATGGCGTCTTGAAGCAGGACCTGAAGCAAGCGATAGTCGAGATCCATGATGCGCTCAGCAGTACGACCGGTGCCTGTGGTGATGTGGTTCGCAACGTTACCCAAGCCCTCAATCCCTGGGGCGATGTGCGCCTCGCCCAGCTCGATGCCGTCACCGATCTCATATCCAAGCATTTCGAAGTAGAGAGTACAGCCTATTTTGAGATCTTTCTAGACGGCGAGCCGATGGTGGAAGAGGTGATCGAACCCATCTACGGACGCGCCTACTTACCTAGAAAGTTCAAAATCGGGCTGACCATCGAAGGTAATAATGCCATCGATATCTACACC
>JBGSTX010000376.1:0-7643 GCA_041736305.1 Oligoflexus sp.
GACTGGCGCAGCAGCTAAAGCCACCTTCACGTTGATAAGATTCTCGAAGTTTTGTTCCGTCAGAACCTGGCCCGCAGTCAGATTCTTGTTCAGCTCTGTATTACGCATCTTATCCAAGAGGACAGCAACCAAATCCAACAAAGATCGATTGAGCCACACCTGGGCGCGATTGGTGATATTGAAGGTCTGTCCTGGAGGACTTGACCCTTCAGGATCGCTTTCAGGGTGAAAGTAAATCCCCGTTTTGAGATCGCTCGCATAAACGCCGACGTCTCGCGAGCAGAATTCTAAACCAAACTTCAACTTAACCGCAGCCTCGGACACCTTATTTTTGCCACTCAGGACATCACAGCTAGCTTTTAACTTGGTCGATAGGCCATCAGATTGTGCGGAAAAAGCACTACCCACGTCACTCGCCGACTTGTTCGGCGCCCCACAAGACATGTTGAGCACGAGAGCTGAGAGGCTGAGCATGGATGTGCGTTTCATCACATTCCCTTTCACAAGAGGCTTTCTTCCTTCAAAGCAAAAATCATACCCCTTCCCTCTGAGGGCTTAAGTCTCTTCAACTCTTAGACCCCCCGCATCTCGATCCACCTGTGACTAAGTTCGACAAGCTCGCATTTCACAATACTTCCTGATACTTGTCCGGCTCGGTGCACGTTGAGGCTAAGAATTCCTTGCTAAGACCTTGGCCACTTCCCTGCTTTTTACTAGCACGCTAGGCCGCTTAGCGAGAGCCTAGGCTCCCTAGTGAGATGCTAGCAAGACTTAGGCTGGGTTTTTTTCACAGCAAGGTCCCTGTGAAACAGAGCCTTTGTAAGTGGAAGGTTTCTTGCAACGTTCTCGGCAGAATCTTGCTTTTAGAGGCTCATACAATGTCAAACAGACCAAGTCTTGCGATAGCTGCTTTCGCGCTCTTTGTTTCACTGAGTGCCTGCAGCGATGACGAAGATTTTTTTGACCAACAAAACCAAGGATCCATCGAACAGCGTCGAGCAGGTTCAGCTGCTTCCCTCGAAGCCCAAGACGCGACCAGCGTCTTTAATCTAGTAGACGCTACCTATGCCATCGTTCTGCGCAATGCCGCAGGCCCGCTCTGCACCGGTCAGAGCCGGATGCGCATCGACTCACAATTTGCACTGGAAATTGTTCAGCCGACGGTGACCTGTCTTGGCTTCACCTTCGACCTCTCAGCCCTCATCAATAGCAAGCTCCTCAGCGAAGCCCTAAAGTCGTCGCTCGGTAACGAAACTTCGCCTGCGGCCAATCTCAGTCACGATGGATCGATGCTTCTTACGAAAAAAGTAATTGATGCCAGTTTTGATCCGCCGCGCCCCCTACTCGTAGGGCCGGTAATCGTCGAAGCAGGCAAGTATCAGGGGTTTGCCAAAACTTACCCCTCGACGATGAGCTACACCGATCCTAAGACCGCTGCCGTCACCACTCGGGGTGGCAATTTTGCAGTACGAGTCCTCGAACCCGCCTTGGTTTATACCAACGGCAATCTTACAATAGATCGGGTGATGCATTGGGAAGTGAGAGCCAGCGGATTCGAGGGAATCCCAGCGATATACGGGATGACTTTCACCCGTCTCGACTGGCATTGGAGCACCCGTCCCCTCATGATACCTAAGATCGAAGTCGACCTTACTACGAGCGATCTGGCCTTGATCTCCGCCGGCCCGGTCGATAGCTTTATTTCTGGCCTTCTCGGGACTCTGACAGTCAGCATGTCGCTCACGCAGATGACGACAGCTCAGTGATTCTCGAATGCTGCCTGGTAGCACTGCGAACAAGTCGGCAGATACTTCTCTTCAGTACCGAGATCCAGAGTCGGACCCGCCAGGGTCGGACGGCCATTCAAAAGCTTGAGATTAAAAATAGCCTTTCGATTGCAGTAAGCGCAGGTCGTCTTGATCTCTTCGATCGCATCGGCGAGCTCCATGAGCCTCTGGGCTCCTGGAAATAGCCGGGTGCGAAAATCCGTCCGCAGGCCATAGCAGATGACCGGAATATCGAGCTTTCGCGTGACATCCCGCAGCTGCTCGATAATTTCGGGGGCCAAAAACTGAGCCTCATCGACGAGTATGCAATGACAAGCGCCGAGCTCCAGAGTTCTGAAATCAGTCTCGTCACTGACGAGCAGATCCGCTTCTTCCTGCAGCCCCGCGCGCGAGCGAATGATTCCTTCACCAAAACGGTCATCGATCTGAGGCTTGACCAGATAAACGCGCTTACCCTGCTGTCGATAGGCATGGGCCACGGCGAGCAGGTTCAGCGTCTTCGCGCTGCCGACGGCTCCGTATCTGAAATACAGCTTCGCCATCAGCTGCCCTCGCCGCCTTCTCCTTCTGGTCCCTTTTTCGCCGTGGGTGAAAGAACAAAAGGTGCTTTCTTAGCAAGCGGTTCGATTGGAACGGTTTCCAGAGTTCGAGAGTTTCTGGGCTTAGCTTCATCTTTGGATGCTTCACGAGGTCGGCCGTGATCTCGATCTTTGTCTTTGTCTTTACCTTCACCTCGACGGTGATCCCTATCCTTCTTGGGTCGCGCGACGCGACGACCTTCAACTCCGGCCGCTGGTCCTGCTTCTTGAACGGCTGGATTTTCGTCTCCTTCAAGCTGACCCTCAGCCCGCGGTCGACGAGGTTTTCTGGGACCCCGATCGTTTTGCCCTCTCTCTGTCGAGGGACGAACCGCCGTCGCCGTACGCGGCTTGATGCCAGGACCACCCACTTGCCGTGGGCGTGAATCTTGGATCGGCTCCGATGCTGACTCCCGGTGCTGAGCAACCTCGGCACTGTCATCGAGCTGAGCAATTTCCCCAGCACTCATCAGCGAACCGAAATCGAGATCGCTGCCCCAATCGTCGCCAGGACCCGAGGCGTGGCGAGCATCGACGACTTCCAGTTCGGCTAGCGGCACTGAACGCTGCTCGCCGGTATCGAGTTCAATCAGCATGGTCTGATTTAAGATATCGCCGCGAATGACATCGCCGATGATCCCTTCCGCTAGACGGACTCTGGCGCCTTTCGGCAGCAGAGTCTGGCGCAGAGCGCTATAGGTTTCATCTTCATAGGTGAGACAGCAGAGCAGTCGACCGCAGCCGCCTGAGACCTTGCTCGGATTGAGCGCGAGGTTTTGATTTTTTGCCATCTTGATGGATACCGGGACGAATTCACGGAGAAAGCTCGAGCAGCAGAATTCACGACCGCAGATTCCTAGACCACCTGAGAGCTTAGCCTCGTCACGTGAACCCACCTGTTTCAATTCGACCCGCGTCTTGAGTCCGCCCGCGAGTTCTTTGACGAGTTCGCGGAAGTCGACGCGTCCGGGCGCGGAGAAATAAACGATGGCCTTGTTGCCACCAAATTGAATCTCGACGTTGATCACTCGCATATCGAGATCGAGACTCTTGATCTTATCCTTGGTAAAGCGCTCGGCGTGATCGGGAGACAGGCGTCCACTCGCCTCTTGATCTTTGCGATTAGCTATGCGGACGATAGGCTTCAGCGACGGATCCTCTTCGTCGATATAGGTGACCCGCTTGACTTCAGCCAGGCTCGGACCCCTTTCGGTTTCCACTACGACTCGATCGCCGATGCTGAGGCGAAAGTCGCCGGCATCAAAATCATAGATCTTGCCGGCTCTACGAAACTGCACTCCGACTATATTTACACCGTTCATGAAAATTCCCTTTTCCTGACGACTGGTCGGTCTCGATCAACCACTAAGCAGGGCCTCGGCGACCATTTGAGTATTGAGATAATTATGCCCGCTTCCGCCGGCGCGATAAACCTGCTGCAGAATGCGCCGCCATTGCCTGAGTCGCTCATGGGCCAGCTGCGCGCCGCGCGGGGTCCTCCCATTTAAAGCAAATTGAGCCTTGTAGCAGCGATTGAGAATGCGTTCGAAGAGTTGAGCAAACTCATCTGCCTTCCAACCAGCCTGTTTGATGAGATCTTGGAGTTCCTGCAAGCGTCGGCCATCAAAGGGCGCGAGGAGAATATCCTCGAGAGCATCGAGCGTCTGACCGAGACCCCCGTGTTCGAGTTCGAGAAAGTGCCAGGCGCGTCCCGGCGAGAATCCGTGTCCTGCTAGTGTCTCAGCGAGGATGGAGGGCTCAACTTGGAAACCGGCTTCACTCGCTTTTTTCTGCATCCAGGCGAGACTCAAATCGGCAGCTGGTGGCTTGAGATGCCAGCGTACAAGCCGCGACATGATCGTCGGCAAGAGCTGCCGCGGTCGGCTGCAGGAGAGCAGCAAACGCGACTGGGCAGGTGGTTCTTCGAGAGTCTTCAGCAAGCGATTGGCAGCCTGATCAGTCAGCTCTTCGATATTAATAATCACGGCAATTCGCCAAGATTCCTCAGCGGTACCGCTGCTCGCGCGATAGTTGAGATGATCTTGAATCTGATCGGCTTCGGCGACTTTGATGGCTCCCTCAGCCTCTATCCAGAGGAGGTCGGGATGATAGCCGCTGCAGACCGCTCGGCAGGCATCGCAGTGACCACAGGCATTGTGAGTCTTACAGTACATCGCTGCGCAGAGTTTGGCTAAGAGCGTCCGCTTGCCGATACCCTCGCGCCCCTCCATAAGGAAAGACTGTGGCCAGCGATCTCGCCCCATGAGCGCAAGCATATCCTCAAAATCACTGTCGTAACCGAAAAGATTTTCCCAATTGCGTTGCGGCAAGGGAGCAGGAGCTTCACGTTGAGAGCTTTTGCGACTCATATAGACCAAGTGCGAGGCAGGAGGGCCAAGGCTTCCTGCAGAAGTTGTTCGGGGTTTTGCCGGGCATCCAGGACTTTGATGCGCGCGGGCTCGGCCTTCGCAAGCGCGAGATAAGCCGTGCGGAGTTTTTCATAAAAAGCCAAAGTTCCGCCATCGTATCGGTTCATAGGCGCCCCTTCGGCTCCGGCCCGCACAGCTACCCTTTGCATGGCAATCTCCGCCGGGCAGTCCAATACAAAAGTAAGATCAGGATGACATCCATCGACCGAGTACGCAATGATGCTTTCGAGACGTTGCCGTTCAATACCGGCCAAAGTCCCTTGGTAAACCCGAGTCGAATCATAGTAGCGGTCACAGAGAACCCAGCGGCCCTGCTCCAGAGCTGGCTTAATCTTCACTTGAACATGTTGGCTGCGGGCTGCTGAAACCAAGAGGAGTTCCGAGAGAGCTGAGAGCGCCTCACCCTCGGGCGGTTCTATAAAAATCTGGCGGATCTTATCTCCCAAAAGGGTACCACCTGGTTCGCGGCTCAAAAGGTGTTCGATTTGGCGCTCGTTCAAAGCCTCGCTCAACTTGCGAATGAAGAGCGACTTCCCGACGCCTTCGCTACCCTCAATGCTAATAAATCGAGCCACGTGCTCCACCTCAGTTCCTTTGCGGGTCCTAGCAGACTGCCTGCCCTACAGTGGTTTCAGAACATTTTTCTTAGCAGACCCGGCTCGATTTGGCTGCAAGATTCGACCTTTAGCCAAAATCGACTGTGTCCTTAAGACAAGGCGACTCTATTTTTTACATTTTTCGCCGAAACGCCCTAGAGAACCTTATCGCACCGAAATAGATGGACTAGGGACCTCCAGAGGAAGTATGGCGAAGAATTCGTACGTATTAGGAAAAAGGATAGCCCGAGGCGGCATGGCTGAGATTTATCTCGGTAAAGCCGTCGGTGAAGCCCTTTTCCAAAAAATCGTCGCCATCAAACGCATCCTACCCCACTATGCGCAAGACAAAGAATTTATCGAAATGTTCCGTGATGAGGCGCACATTTGCAAGCGCCTTCATCACAACAACATCGTTCAGGTCTACGACTTCACCGAAGTCGATGGGTCCTATGCCCTGGTCATGGAACACGTCGACGGCGCTGACCTTCGCAGTCTCCTCTCAGCCTGTGAGACCGCTAAGACCCGTCTTTCCGTACCCATGTCCCTTTTCATTGCAGGCTGTGCTGCCCGTGCGCTGCACTACGCTCATACCAAAACCGACGAGATCACCAACGAGGCCCTCGGCATCGTTCACCGCGATATCTCGCCTCAGAATATACTGATTAGCTACGAAGGTGACGTTAAAATCACCGACTTCGGTATAGCCTCGGCTGAAAACAAGATGACCGAAACGCGCCCCGGAGTGGTTAAAGGCAAGTACTCCTACATGAGTCCGGAACAGGTCGGGGCCAAGCCCTTAGACGGCCGCTCCGATGTTTTCAGTCTCGCGATTGTGCTCTGGGAAACCCTCGCCATGAAACGGCTTTTTGCCGGCATGAGCGAAGTCGAAAGCATCCGGAAGGTCCAGAACTGCGAGATTCCCTACGACCTCTCCGAGCTGAATCCTGAAATCGATCAGGAATTGAAAATGCTGGTGATGAAGGGCCTCTCCAAGGATAGAAAACAGCGCTACCAAACGGCAGCGGCCTTCGAAAAAGACCTGCTGCGTTACCTCCATACTCACTACGCGGAGTTCACCTCCCGCGAGCTGGGGAACTTCCTTAAACGCATACTGGCAAAGAAGCGTGACCGCACGCAAGACGATATCAAAGAGACTTTGGCCCAAGCTATAGAACCAGCCAAGCCAGTGGTCGTCAGCGAGACTCCTCTACAAAAAGCTGCTGGCAGCTCTGTATCCTCTGAGATTCCTAAGGGCATCCAGATGGAAGAGGCTTTGTCAGCACCGGCATTAAGAACGGTCGGCCTCCGTGGAGGCAGCATCTCGATGAATGATATGTCGATGTCGAGAAACGCGACTGGCTTCAAAAAGAACCTGCCCAGTCAGCCTCTTGAAGGCAGCTTTGCCGACACAGGTATGGGTGTCGGTAACACGTCCAAGCATCGCCGGCCCATGGGTCCACCGCCGCGGAAAGCCTCGCGTAGCCGTCTACCTCTCCTGCTATTTGCTCTGGGCATGCTCCTCGGAGCTGCCTTCTTTTTCAGAGATATGCTGATCCCCGATAAGAAGCTGCATCTCGAACTGCGCTCCTCACCGGAATCAGTAAGCCTCAAAATCAATGGGGTTCGGCCTGAAGACGGTGGCTATAAAAGAACGCCGATCAAGCTGTCCTTGGCCCCCGGCACCTACGAGCTCGAACTGAGTCGTCCTGGTTATCAAAAAGAAGTCATTAGATTCCAGGGACATTCTGGTGAAATTCTGCGGCCCGAAAAGGTCTTTTTGAAGAAGCTGCCCTTCAGCCCCCTCGTTCCGGTGCGCGTACTCGCAGCGAGCGATAAAGTTTTAGTGGATATCGACGCGGGCCTTTTCGAGGGTGAGACCCCCCTATCGGTCGAACTACTGCCGGGTAATCACACGGCGACTTTCAAAGTTCCGAACGAGGCAGCTCAGTACAAGTGCGAATTTAAAATTGACCGCCCATCAAGCAATGCTCCAAGCAGCAACTCCACGCTTCTCATCACAGCGCCCGCACCGGGACAAAAGTCCCGCTGCCAGGTCAAGAATCAATAATTTCAGGCAATCTTAGGTGCGGCTAGGGAAAGGAATGATGGTGGCTGAGCCTTCATTTTTGGATCGGCGCGGGAGCAGAGGTTGCAGCAAAGACGATTTTTGAGGCTTCGAGGGAGGCCGGCTGACGATTGGTTCCTCGCCTTGTCTCACCAGCAGAGTCGCAAGTCCACCCTCTTCAAGCA
>JBGSTX010000013.1:0-5732 GCA_041736305.1 Oligoflexus sp.
CTGTCAGCAAGGATTCACTGTTTGCGTTCAAGGTCAAGAGCGTGTAAAAATCTTTTGGCTTCTAGTACAATATGTCCATATCAAGATAATCCAACGTCCCCAATGTAGAACCGTTTATAAAGGCAGAGGGAAAGAGTGTCAAACTCCCATGTTTCTGGCCGAAGCTGGCTTTGTTTTCCTTTTTTATGGCTAGCAAGCTGCCTCGCCTGCAATCAGTCTTCGGCTCAAAAAGCTGAGGAACCTCAAAAGGCCCGTGAAGAGCAGACAGTTCCGACTGCATTTGTGATTCCTCCCGAACTTCCGGAATGGGCGGATACGGATACCAATCCGCAGCTTAACGGTCGCACCGTGACGATTATCCCTGAGATACAGAACCGATTGCAGCGATTTATTAAAAATGGTGGCAGTCCTATTGCAGCCTTAGTGATGACCAATGTCAAAACAGGTGAGATTCTCGCAATGGCCCAGGGACAGGCTCCACAGAAGTGGTCGATAGAGACGCACTCCGCCCTCCATGTAGGGTTTCCATCTGCTTCTATGTTCAAGACGGTGGTAGCTGCCGCGGGTTTCGAGTTCGCCGAGATGGACACAGAAGACAGTCTAAGCATGTTTGGCGGGTGTTCAAATGTGCAGGCTCGCGGTATATGGCCGCCAGTTGAAAGTAAAAACCCCAAGCAGGGGCTCAGCCTGCGTCGTGCTTACGGACACTCTTGCAACGGTTTTTTCGCGAAGCTGGCTGTCAACCGTATTGGTCTCGGCCCGATACTAACTATGGCGCGTAAGCTCGGCTGGAACCAGCAAACGCTGGCTTCAGACTTCACCGTCCCTGCTAGTCCTCTACGCGAACCCAATTCCGCCTCGTCGAGCATACACACCATCGGCCGTTTCGCTGCTGGGTTTGGTTCAGTCGGTATATCGGCTATTCATGCCGCTTGGCAAAATATGGTCATTGCTAACGACGGCATGGCTGTTCCTTTGCATATCTTCAAAGATCCAAAGTTTCGGGTTGGAACAGGCGAACCTACACGGGCAATTGAAGCTGAAACCGCGATGAACCTCCGTAGAATCATGGAGGCGACTGTGCTCGGCGGCACAGCTTCTTCAGCCTTTAATCGGGGTAAATTTCGAGTTCTTCGCTCTGAAGTTGGAGGCAAAACGGGAACCCTCAATGGTAATCATCCGCAGGGACTAACGACTTGGTTTGCAGGTATGTACCCTCTCGATGATCCAGAAGTTGCTGTCGCTGCTGTGGTGATGCTGGAAAGCCTTTGGAAGTTCAAGGCTGCTAATTTAGCCGCTGAGGCTATAATGGCATATCACGATCATAAGAACGGTAGTGATTCTGCTCTAAAAACAGCCCGGAAAAATCTCCCCGAAGTGCCTCTCCGCTGAGGCCCTAAACTCTGAAATCCTTTGACGGAAGCCACAACTTTTGTGGCTTTTGTCGTTTTGGGAAAAAATTTTCGCTGGGGACCATCGAAATATCTTAGTTTGCGGAGCTGATGACGGGTGCTACTTATATCGAGAAACGCCTCTGCGCAGGAGAATCCCGATGTCTTATTCGATTCCCGTCCTTGACCTCGATCATTACCTGCATGGGAGCGCCGAGCAAAAGCTTAACTTTATTAAGGGGGTCGGCAATGCGCTTCGGGAGATCGGCTTTTTCGCGTTGACCCATCACAACATTTCTCACGAACTCATCCAAGAAGGCTATGCCGCGCTCAAAGATCTCTTTGCTCTTCCCAACGCAGTGAAGAAATCCTATGAGCTAGATGGTTTGAAGGGCCAGAGGGGATATACCTCCTTCGGCAAAGAGCATGCGAAAGGCTCTAAAGCCCCCGACCTCAAAGAATTCTGGCACGTGGGCCAAGAGCTTTCTGCAGCGGGTCGCTATCCAGCTAATGTTTGGCCTGCGGAACTGCCAAAATTCAAGACTGCCATGCTGGATCTTTTCCAAGGTCTAGAAGAATGTGCTTTGGCCGTGCTCGAAGTCTGCGCGCTCTTTATGGCTGAGGATAAAGACCTTATCCGGAATATGGCCGTCGATGGGAATTCAATTCTACGCCTGATCCACTACCCGCCCATAGCGGCTGATAGAGATCCGCATAGCATCCGAGCTGCTGCTCATGAAGATATCAATCTCATTACTCTACTGATAGATGCGACGAGTTCAGGACTTGAGTTGCTCGATCGGGATGGGAATTGGATTGCCATCACAACTCCTAAAGAATGTATCATCGTTGATTCAGGGGATATGCTGCAGAATTTGAGCAATGGCTTTTTCAAGTCGACCACGCATCGGGTAGTCAACCCTGACAATAGCCGAGAGGCACGCTATTCAATGCCTTTCTTCGTGCATGCAAGAGCCGAGGTTGATTTAACGCCGCTTCCATCTTTTGTCGAAGCGACCGGAGGGAAGCGTCTCTACCCGGAAATCACGGCCGATGCTTATCTGATGCAAAGGCTTCGTGAAATTGGACTGGCGTGATTTCAAGGATTAAAAGCTGCAGCAGTTTTGATTTCTGGGCAAAACTGCTGAATATTCACGTTTCTTACGTAGGTTGCATCGATATTTGTCATTCCTAGTTTTGATCCGCAAATGTAACTCAGATCGATACATTCAACTGCCTTCGCAGCTTCGATATCCACGCAATAGAGGGCCTTTGGATTCTCTAGAGATAAGGCCACCTGGCTAATAGCTTGATTTGAACTCAAGTTTACGAATACGACTTCAGGCTTATCTCCGCCCAACTGAATTCGTGCCCCATTGAGTTGGGTGGCATCGAAATTAAGTTCTCTAATATCGATCAAAGTATTCTTATCATAAACAATCGATTCCCACTGCGGCGCGCACTTGGCTAGTTTAGCTTTAAGCTCGGCTGAGAGCTCTGGCTTGGGCGGAGTCGCCGGTGGCAATGGGGGCAGTGGTGGTGGTGGTGCGGGAGGTACCACAGTGGGAACGCTAATCTTTACCTCTTCAGGTGGCATTTCCGTAATCACCTTTTCGAGGTCCTCTACAGAAATCTTATCACCCTGCGTCTCGACGTTTGGTGCAGCATCGCCGCTGTTTTCTTCTAAAACTCCCAAGCGACCTGTTGCAAAATCTCTATCGTCGCTACCTTTTCCTTTGCAGGCAACTACACCGAGTAAAAGTAGGGTAATTTTAATATTCATAAGTTGAGCCTCCAATTCCATAGTTAGTCCAATGCAAGAGCTAGTCCAGGATTTCGATTCCCTAATCCGCGGATTCTCTTTCACTTTTTCCAAATACCTATCGACTGGAATTCTATACTAAAATTTTCTAGAATGCATTTGACCCTAAAATTTCCCCTTTTTTCGTTCTAAGGGCTTGTGCAAAAACTCTTTACACTGGCTGACAAATCGTTCGTCGAGCTATAAAATGCCAAAAGGTCGACGACCCATTAAAGTCCTCGACCCCAAAAAAACCAGGCTCTTGAAAGGCAATTTAAGCTAATTTTTTCAGATCACCAGCCACCATCGCGAGTCCCTCGACTCGCAAGCGGAACCCCATACGCGATCCGACGACAACTTCATCAATGCCAGCAGCCTTTAGATCGGCAGGAAAGAACATAAGAGTGTTGCTCCGCATACTCTCATCTTCAATAGTGATCCAACCAAGGCGGTCGGGATTGTAGTAGCTCACCGTGCCCACATAAAGATTTTCAAAACTGGTTTCACCAACGACCATAGTTCCTTTCCTCTGCACTGCATCAAGGGCTCGCGAGAGGAGTTCCCGCTTCTGATCGTCTTTTTGCACAAGGATATAGAGCATATGCTTGGCTCTCGTGCACGCAACGTAAAGCAGACTCGACATGATAGGATTGGTCAGAGGCATGTTATATTCGCTCAGATTTGCCACGATGGCGACTGAGGTTTCGAGCCCCTTGAAGCTGGTTATCGTCGACACTGGGATTTGCTTCGCGGTGCTTAATTTCTGGTCTTTTGCAATAGTCCCTAGCTCCTCCAGAGAGTAGGCGCCGAGCTGCTTGATACCGCCAGCAAAGATAGAACCCTCCTGGAAAGGTCGGCGAGCTGAAAGAATCGTAGTTTCTTCTGGCTTGATCCCTTCCTCACTAATCAGCTGGTGAAGCAATACTTCGACTTTTTTTCTCGCATCTTCGTGATCAGTGTAGGTGATTATTTCTGGAACATAGCCCATGCGACCGGTGTAACTGATGAGGATTTGCCTTCCAGTTCGGAATTCACGGGCAAAAGAAGCGATCTCCTTGGTGGTCCGATAATTATTAATCAGGGGAAAGTAGGGCGAAGGAATCGGTAGTACGTCCTCTGGAATAAAGCTTGCCTCAGCGGACCCCGAACCAAAGACTCCCTGGCTGCGGTCGAAGAAAATATAGAAGTGACTATCACTATCCCGTAGAGCCACGTCGACAGATTCCCACCAGAAGGGCTGAACATCTTGGGCTTCATCACAGAGAAGCACATCAAATCGCTGCGGAGAGTTAAGAATTGCCGCTTTAAGCTTCTCCGGTCCCACATACTGTACCCAGTCTTCTCGGGTACCTTCAAAGTCGTGGGGGCGCTTGAGGATTTCGATGCCGTAGTTGGATGCGAATTCTCCATAAGTTTGTACTTTGATGCGGCTTCCAACTTGAGTCTTCAAATAGTCATTGAGTAAGGGGTTAGAAGAGAGGAGAAGGACCTCTTTCCCCAAATCTCGGAAGTGCTTGGCGAGGGTCAAAGCTAGCATAGTTTTGCCGGTGCCCGCTTCGCCTTCTATGCCCAATCTTTTTGCGCTAGCTATAGGAGTAATCAGCGCGATTTGAACCTGCTCAACGTCTTTGACCTTATTTTCATGCTGATCAATGTAGTCCCGGATATAGAGTTTAGAGGCGTAATGAGCACCTCTGAGGAGTTTATCGATGGGATCGCCGACGTCAGGAAACTGTAGATATTTTCCGGGTTGAGCTTGGGAGATAGCGCTTTCTAAGCTTTGCGCTAAATTCGCGAGTCTTTCACGCCCGATAAGCATCCCATGTTCAACATCCGTCCGCTCAGGAAAGTCACGCTCGTAGACGGAGGGGAAGCAGACCATATGGGTAATGGGTACTCGGATTGACTTTTTCTTTAGATAGCGAAGGAAACGGCTCTTCCAATTGAGAGCTTGGGCAAAGGGATCTCGAATGGCGAAGCGTTCGCCAAAGCGGTTTTCGGAGTAGTACTGCCCTTCGTCTGGATTATAGGCGATGCGACCTCCTTTAACCTCGAGGACGACGACGCCCCATTTAGGATGGTAAAGGACAAAATCCATTTCATTATCGGTAAGGCCCTGGTCTGCTTCAAAGCCCGAGAGAGTGCACGAGTAATATACTGTCCAATCAGCCGGAAGTTTTTTGAGTTGCAGATACACCTGTTCCTCTGCCTGGCTCGCAAAAATAACTCGTACCCGATCACTGTTGGGAAAAATCTTAGCCATCGCTCTCGTTCCTTTTTCGGCAGACACATCTCGGCCTAGAAGGTATCGACAGCTTGAATAGAAACCTTTCTGACTTTTAGGTATGGAAAGTGAGCGGTAGGCTGAAACTTCCATGGGCTTTTAACAAAAGCTAAAGAGACAAAGCCCCTCGAACCGAAGTCCGAGGGGCTTTGCTATTTTAAAGGCTGCACCGAGCTACTCTCCCACAGGTAAACCTGCAGTACCATTGCCGCTGAGAAGCTTGACTTCCGTGTTCGGGATGGGAACGGGTATTTCC
>JBGSTX010000065.1:0-5287 GCA_041736305.1 Oligoflexus sp.
GCTGCAGAGGGTTTTCCTTAGATTCAGAAAACTGCCAAAGCCAGAGCAGAAATTCGCTCGATAGAAAGGCTTTAGCTTGTGTGATGTCTAGCCAAGGCTTGACCAATTCGAACGAAGCCAGAGATTTAGTTTTGGCATTTGCATCTTTTCGAGGCGCCATGAAAGCTCCTATGTCATAAGCTGAAAGCTTGGCATAAGAACAGAGCCTTTCTCAAGCGGACTCTTCAGGTCAAGGTATGTTTATGGGGCGCGACAAAAAGCCAAAAAAGCCGAATAAAAATGAGCAAGATGCGCCAAAAGGCATCCGCTTCGAGCTCGAAGAGGATGCGGAAAAACTGCTTCTCGACCATTTGGCTGCATTCAAGCCGAGCTCTAAGGATTCCGATGAAGAATCTGAGCCTGAGCCGTCGGTGGTGCGTTCACGTAAGATGCCTCAACGTGAGTATCGAATCGACTTGCACGGCCTTCATCTGGAAGAAGCTATGGCAATAGTTCGGGAGAAGATAGATGTCTGGCTCTTAGATGGTCAACCTTTCAAGGTCAAGATCATTACTGGCAAAGGTAAGCATAGCGAGGGAGGTCGAGGTATCTTGTCGCAGGAAATTCATCGCTACGTACTTCAGCGTTATCCTAGAGATATTCAGGACATTGAGGAATCTCCTCATCAGGTTCGACTCTGGGGCATGCCGTTGCGTGGACATTTTAACGTGAGTTTCCGGGCGCGCACAGGCCGCAAGAAAGCCGATAGATCATGAGTGCCAAAAAGCTTCCCGAAGGTCTGCAGGGTCAAGTTGATGATGGAGACAGTGAACGCTTTAAACCCGTGCATACCTCGCTTAAAGCAGATGGAATGAGCGAGAATCTGTCGGAACACAAGGCCGCTACAGAATCTCAGTCAGACGCAAATGCCTTCCAGTCAGTGCGCTTTCGAGGGGTAAGTGCTGCAGAAAGGCGTGGGCAATATCTCAGATTAGCCTTCTTGGGTCTTTTGATAGTGCTCGGCTTTGGCTTAGGAGGAGGTTATCTCCTCATGGAGACATCACCAGCAGCACGAAATTGGGCCCAAAAACGGATTAAGAAACTTGAAGCATTTGCGGAGCAGCACAATGGAGCTATACCCACGTTTTCGCTGGAAGCTCTAGAGCGCAAAGTGCTCTCTTGGTATGGGCCTGGCAGCGAGCAGGCTGCACTCAGGCCATGGAAGGAAATGGACTGTCGCTTTCTGATTCAGGAAGCTCTAAGCCGCAAATTGAATAAGGCGCTCGACGCTGAAGGGCGTTATCTCCTGGTAGCCTGTCAACTATCCCAGGATATGCCCGCGGTCGCGCTGCAGCACGCTAACGAGGTTTTTGAGGCAAAAGCTGGGTCGAAGGAAATTCAGAGAAACTGGAATAATTTGAACGAGAAGCTTATCACTGACGAGGCGAAGTTCCGCTCCCGTGCTCTCGAAGTTCAGGCCCCGAGACAAATTCAAACCTGTCGAACCTGGGCTCCTAGCCCTGATTGCCTTATCCGCTTGGTCGACGAGGCGCGGAATCCACTCAGCATGAGACAAGACAAGGCGCTGCAGGTATTCGACAAAAATCTAAAGCAGCTAGTACCTCACCTCAAGATTTGGTTCTTTTGGGCCGCAGCTCAGAATGCCATCAAAACTGGGCGCTCGGCTGAGGCCGAAAATCGACTTCGGGAGGCGAGTGAATTACTGAAAGGATCTTTCGATCCCTTTCTCGAGCGTGCCGTATTTAAGTCGAGGGTGCAGAACGCGTGGTTGCGCAGAGATTTAGGAATGATGCAGAAAATCTGGAAAGAGCGACCAAAGCAGCGTATGAGCGATGATGCTCTGTCGTTTCTAGATGTGGAGCTCATGTACAAGGACCTCATCGATCCTTCACAGGGGCTCGAACAGCTCGATGCCTTTCTCAATCAACCTGAGAGCTACCTCCGTTTTCGTTACGACCCATTATTTGTCCGGTGGGTTGTCGAGCAGGCTATCAGCAAGGGTCGTGCAAGCAGTGGGCGTTTGTACCTTGAGCGTCTGACGCAGGTTGAAGATTCTGGAGAAAAAGCGACTCCGAGCGAGTGGCTTGAAAATCTATGGATCCGACTCGATCTCGCTGAAGGGAAAGGCATTGCAGCTCTGAAAGCCTTGCAAAAAAGAGAGCTCTATGCTGAGAAATCAGCCTTGCTTTACCACTTAAAAGGCTTGGCTATGCTTCAGGGTTTCAGCAGTCGAGAATATCGCTTAAGGGCTGCTCAGGAGTTTCAAAAGGCTGTTAATATTGACGGCAACCCCGAAAGTTTTTTCGCGATCATAGTAACATTTTTGGAAGCTGACGCGTTGAAAAAAGCCGAAGCGACTCTGAGTTTCTGGCAAAAACAAAAGCTGAACGAGGCGAGTAAGCCCTGGCTGGAAATGGCCCGAGGTTTAGTCCAGTCACGTGCGGGAAAAAATGTCGAAGGCAGAAAACTGTTCTTTGATACCAAACAACGCTATCCTGACTTTCAGCCGCTCCGCAAACTCGAGCAAAAACTAAACGGGGATAAGCAGTACCTCGAAACCCAGCTTCTGACAAATATGCAGTTGATGCTCGGAGCTTACGGACCCCTGGGGCCTCTCGTCTTTTTAGGCCAAAAATCTTGAGATTCTCTCCCATTGCCGCTATAAAGAGCCACCTTATGAGACCAGGAGGCTCCCATGCACCCCGCCGAAACTTTCCAGCTCTCGATCACCTTTAAGGACTCAGCGCATATTAATCAAAGCAAAGATGACGTCAAGAACTGGCTCTTGGGCGTCGGTGAAGAAAGCTTCGTCGAGGGAGCTATCGATGATCTCTTTCTCGATCTCGAGTATGGAGCCAGTGCTCAGGATGAATATCAGGCCCTTGGTGGTGATGCCCTTCCGCTCATTATTTATAAGTACGATCGACAGCATCTCGAAAGTCTCCGGGAAGAACTGGAAAAACGCTTTCCCGATCTCGTGGATTGTCAGCTCGAAAGCCTAGAGACTGAGATGTGGATGGAAGGCTGGAAGGAAAGCTTTAAGCCTATCCGGACCGAGAGATTTTATATCTATCCGCCTTGGCTTGCAGACGATCGGCCAAGTGATCGGCTACCCCTGATGATAGAGCCAGGTATGGCTTTTGGAACTGGTCAGCATGCGACAACTGTGCTTTGCCTCGAGGCTCTGGAGCAGCTCGGGCGGCGAGAAGCTTCCGAAGCTAGTTTTCTCGATGTCGGCACAGGTACTGGAATTCTTGCAATTGCAGCGGCGAAACTGGGCTACGCACCAGTAACGGCTACTGATATTGATCCCGATGCGATCAGTGCAGCCCGCGAGAATGCTCAGGCCAACGGGGTACTCTTTACCCTGGAGCAGGGCACCTTGCCTTCACAAGCACCCTATTCCGTTGTTGTGGCCAATATTATTTTCTATGTCCTCCGCAAGATCATCGGAGACTTGGCTCAGGTAACTGCGTCCGAAGGTTATCTGGTCCTTTCTGGACTACTCAGCGAAGAAATGCGGGATATGGAGGAGTTGGCTAAGAAAGAAGGCCTCACCTTGGTACGTGAGAATAGCCGTGATGACTGGGCTTGCCAGGTTTATCGGAAACTTTAACATGGCTCATCTATTTCGTTTTCAGGCGACGCGTCGAGGAAATTTGGACTGGCAGCTCCCGGAAGATGAGTGGCGTCACCTCCTTAAAGTTCTTCGCCTCGAAGTCGGCAGTGCGATCGAGCTAAGTGATGGACGGGGGTGGACCGCGATCGCCCACCTTATGCAGACAGGGAAGCACGATGGGGTCGTTGAAGTAAGGAGTGAAGAGTCCGAGGAGGCCCCTCCGCCTGAGCGTCGAATCACTCTAGCGCTGGCTGCACTTAAGCCCCAAAGTATAGATGAGATTATCCCTTCTCTAGTCGAGCTTGGCCTCGATCGGCTCCTTGTTTTCCCCTATGCGGGAATGGCCAAAAGCCGTTTGAATGAAAAGGTACATGAGCGCTGGCAGCGTATCGTTGCTGGAGCTGGAAAGCAGAGCAAGAGAGCTTGGTGGCCCGAGCTTCTCTGGATCGAGTCCTTTGCCGAATTTGTTGAGTTTGCGCAGACCTTTGAGCATCGACTTCTTTTAGATCCTAAAGGGAAGCAGCTGTTGGCTGATTGGGAGCCTGAGCGGATAGGGTCGGCCTTGGCGGTAATCGGAAGTGAGAAGGGCCTTTCTGAGGCTGAAGAGCAGGTGCTGAGGGGGGCTGGATTCTTAGGTGTCAGGATAGATGCGGCTGTCTTGCGTGCCATGACGGCTGCTTTGGCGACAACTTTGCTTCTTCGTCATCGTCCCCAGTTCCGAACTTTGAACCCGCTGGTATAAACTGTCGGGGCGTTTTTTCCTCTTCTCGTGGTAAAATCTAGCAAATTCTATCCACGAGGGGTGAGGAATGAAGGCTGTTGGCCGCCGGCGCGGGTTTCGATCTTGGTTTGTTGAGCCCTACTTGCAAGTCAAACTGGGACTAGTGTTCCTTCTGCTCAACTTTCTTTTCTCCGGAATGATACTGGCCGTGTTTGGCTACTACGTCTGGGATGTTTATCAAGCCCTGACTTTGTACTTTCAGCTGACCAGTACTCAGAGCGTTGAGATCATGGAAAAACTGCAGACGCCGTTGATTGTGGGTGGGATCTTAATCGCTGTGTTTGTGTTCAGCTCTATCCTCGTGGCCGTGCGCTATACTCACCGCATCTATGGGCCTTTAGTCTCGATTCATCGGCAGCTGGATCAGTTGCTAGCTAGCGGTGAGGTGGCGCCCCTCGTCTTGCGGGAATCGGATCAGCTCAAAGGCCTGGCGGACAAGCTTAACCAATTTGCTGGGAGCGGGGCTGCAACGCGGCGTGCATCCGATCTCAAGCCGGTTTTTGTCTATCTCGATGCCTTGATCGAGGGAAAGAATCCCGAGCCACTTCGCCTTCGTGAACATGACCTATATTTAGCTCTTGCTGAGCGGCTGAACAATTTGGGAGAGAAGCTGCGCCGGAATCGAGCCGGTTAAAATTATGCGATGGAAAAAAGTTTTGTGCGGTTGACATCACCAAAAGCGTAGCCTATAACACGAGTTCTCAAGTACCGCGGGGTGGAGAAGCTTGGTATCTCGTCGGGCTCATAACCCGAAGGCCGCAGGTTCAAATCCTGCCCCCGCTACCAACTTTTTTTTGATGTTGGTCATTTAAAGTGCAGCTGGTTTCCTCAGGGAAACGGCTGCATTTTTGTTTTTGCGGGATTAAATAGAACCATTTTTTGGAGAC
>JBGSTX010000079.1:0-11187 GCA_041736305.1 Oligoflexus sp.
CCACCATGAACACTGGCTAAAAGACTCTTACGATGGTACCAATACTTACAACTTACCTTTCCGCACGCTGTGGACCAACATATCCACCCACTTCAAAAACTATCCAGCTCTTTTGATGTTCGAAGTCTTAAACGAGCCGGATGGAGCGCTAGGTGAATGGGGTGGCGCTGTGATTCCCTCAGATCCCACAGCTATTAGCTACACTCGTCAGTTGAATCAGGTAGGATATGAAGCGATACGCTTGACAAGTGGCAATAACAGCACCCGCATAGTCTTCTTTATGCCAAACGCCAAGGGTAACCATGATTCGCTGGATGAGGTCTATCCGAACAGCAGCTATCTTCCCGGGCTTGGCAATGACAGCTACTTGGCCGCCACTGTGAACACTTACGATCCATGGAACTTCTGCGGTGACAGTGGCTCCGATAGCAACTACCCAGGCAGCGCTACGATCAGCAACGCAATAACAGCTACTATCGATCACGCGCAGACCTTAGGAATTCCTGTTCGCTATTCGGAATTCGGCGTAGGAAGAAGCGGTCTGCAGTCAGGCCGTGATACGAACAATGTAAGAGAATACTACCGCACAGTTGACCAGACGATTCTCGCGCGCGACATGGCTCCTACCTATTGGGATGACAGAGGCTGGTTTGCGCTAACCGAGTCCGATGGTAATGGCGGTTTCCAATTCGTATTTAATATCGTGCCGACAAGCATTGCCCCTTGATAGGTTCGCCCGAGCGACCCAAGTTGCTCGGGCCAGCTTCTCTCAGCATGAACCCTAGCAATCCCATCTGCAGGAGAACTAAACTGCCCACCCCAAAGGGCAGTGAATGCCGCATAATGCGAAGGCGATAAGCTCTATTACAACTGACTCTAATCATGGGAAAATCGAGGACATCACTCAACTCGCACTAACTTTATTCGACTACATTTTTTCATGCCTCTTCGACTTTTCCTCCCTTGAGAAGCAAGCTTTCTCATATTGCCTTCCAAAATTCTCAGCATTTCTCACCGACTCGCTCACCGCCTCAAGTCCTCAGGCGACATCCCGATTCATTTATGGGCCTGAAGTCGCAGACTTGGCTCGACCTGAGCTCGGAGTATGTCTTCAAATCTTTCTAGAGGATCATGAATGAAAAAATCGATCGCCCCCTCGTCGAGGCTTTTCTCCTCGTCGCTTTTCGCATCTTTGGTTTTCGCTTCTGCCTGTTACGAGCTTTAAAACAAACAGGTGAAGCAGGGTTGGCTCCATACTTTATCTAGCTTGCACCTTAAATATTATCTAAGGCATTCTACGCTCGTAGCACATTGCTGCAGGTGAAGTTCATCAAGACGAATGGAGACAAACAGAAATGTGTTTCCGGTCTCAAAATACCCTAAAACTCATATCGAAAAGGAGCGGCTCGATTCGCTCGTTCCAAGGCTGAAAAAGTATCTATTAAATGGGAGTAAGTCATGAAAAGAATGTCAATATATGCTGGTGTTCTCAGTGCATTTCTTCTAGCTCAAGGAGCAAACGCAGATAATGATTCGAGTGCAGACGTTGCGGTGGGATTTCAATCGACACTCAGCCAGTCTCCTGGATTGATTCTGCGGGTCAATATCGACGAACAAGGTAGGGAAGATACAGGATCGGCTATACTGCGCGTTGCGACTGAAGAGGTAAAAGGTGAAGCTGAGCTAGAAAAAGCTTTTGAAAAAGGTGCCGATACTTCAACTCAAGCTCAGGTTACTCAAGCCGATATCGATGCCGATTCTTCGACTTTTGGATTCTTCCCGATCCGCTTTAGCTTTGGTTATCAGCCATATTATTATAACTATTATCGCCCAACGTATTATCATAGCGGCTATTACTACAACTACGGGCGCCCTTACTACCACTACAACAACCACTATAGGCATCATCGCTATTACTACTATCCACGGCACTATCGTTACTGATTTTTTATTCAAGCTCTAGAAAAGGCCGACCCATAGTGGGCCGGCTTCTTTTTTTTGATCTTAAAGGAGTTCGTTTCCACCGATGGGTAAGGCCATGAGAAATGAATGATCTTGTGTCTGAGCTGCCGAAAGCTTGAAACAGTATTTTTTAGGATCGGGGACGGTGCGCCTGGCACCTGCTTCAATGAAGTAGTAGATCCCCGTCTCTTGGTCCTGGGCCAGATAAGAGTCGGGATGAATGTGAGGACCCCTCTCAAACGAGTTGTAAAGGTCGGGGTCGACCTTCAGACAGCCATCAAAAATCCTGTGATACTGTAGCGCGTCCTGAATGAGGCGCTTTCTACCATCCATTATGAGTTCGATCCACATTCCCCTTCCCACATGGGACGTTACCACAGTTCCATTAAACTCAGGGCGTACAGCGGGCTGGGGGCGTTGCCATTCATAGGGTGCAAAAACAGAAACCTGATTCTCCTCCGAAGCATGTGCACCGCTTCCCAAAGTAATCGAGAGAGAAAAGCTTAGTAAGAGAGGGCCAAAATAAAGATTTTTCGACATAGGCTACTCCTTTGAACGAGTTCATTTGGAATCTGCCCGATTCATGGTGGAGTGTCTATGAGCCAAAGCTAGGAAGGAGGGCCAAGTCAGCTTATGCTGACTTTGCAAGGAGGCTTCGAATCTATCTATGTCTTAATAATTTGCACAGCCATTAGGGAGCGAAAAAGGCTTTTGGCTCTGCTCGGCGATTAGGCTCTTCACTTGCTCCAAGACCGGATCTTCTGTCAAAAAAGCTATATGCGGATGAACAGAACTCTTGACGAACGCGCGTGGATCGCGCGGCGTAGGAATACTCATAAGGTCGACATTTATGATAGGCAGCTTCTGCTCGGAACCTATGGAAGAGGAGGCGAGGATGCCAGAAGCTGTCTGGTAGTAGTTCTTCCAAACAGCCACGCGACAGGCCATGGCTTTCAGATCACTGTTGAAATCGACAGGAGCGCGACGGCAGCCTGCCGGCGTGATATCCGCTGGAAGGCTTTTGCTCTCCATGACTAGCCCATTCAAGTGGTCAAAAATCAGTTTAGGCTTACACTCGACTTTGCTGATGGGATCGAGCGTGACAAAGGTTTTTATCTTAAAAGGTTGCTCGGCGCCGCTTGGAAATTTCTTAACGGTCTGGTTCAGAAACTTCATGGCCGTCCAGCCACCATAGGAGTGACCTACGATATGGACGTCGGCATTTTTTAGCTCCGGCTCGCTGAGCTTACTGATGATCTTATCCATCATCTGCTCAGGGGGCAGACGCTCGACGACTTTAGGATTGGCGCTGTCAACCATGAAGGTGTTAAACGCTTCGACGTCACCCAGCGTCATCTGCTTGTTGAATTCGATAGTATAGCAGGTACTGAACACGCGATCAGGGCTCGAAGCAAAACCAGCGGAAGCTTTTGCTCGCACTTCGTGCATCAGGCCCGGGACGTTAGTGCCCGCCAAGGGATTTGCTAGATGAACATTGTCACTGCCACAGCTCATAAATCCACCCAGCACAATCAATACCTGCTTGGCGCTCTCTTGAGTTTCATCAGCTTTTAGATGGGAGCTCTCTAGATTTGTATGCCTACAAGCAAAGCTTAGGGCTAAAGTAGCGAGACTGAGACTGGATAGTTTAACGATAGACATATGGCTCTTTCCTCGGGATCTGAGATTTTGAACTTACGATCTAACTTCTGCGCTTCTCAGCAAGGCACATGCCATACTTTCCGAAGGTAAAATTTCCCGTTATTCCGCAACGAAACTGCTGGATGCCTGTCGCCGCCTTGAACAGCTGTCGGAGGCTACAACAGCTAGTGATCTTTTCGGGTATTAAGAGTAGGGAATCTCTTTATAGCGTGGCATTTCCATATCGCTTGAAATATTACTCGCCCAATGCAGCTCTTGCGCATAAGGCCACCCAAACGCAAGTACCTATTCCGAATGAATAATAGCTTACTTCAAAGTCCCACCTTACGGCGCATAGCTACAGTCGTCGAACGGGAATAGCTTGGAGGTAGCCTATCCATTGGGCTTCCAGCTCCTCGGCAGGACTACGGCGATGGCATTGCCCATGAAGAAGGACACCAGGTCATGCTTTTTGTCCAGAACGGTGCAGGTAGTCAGTAACCGCCTTACGGTGAGCACATGTTCAAACTTGTCTTACGGAATAAAAAGGTTCACTTTCATCCAGTGGAAAATGAAAAAAGTACGTTCGTATTGATTGATCCTGAGTGATTGTGCGGCTAGAAAAAACGGGTGTGCACGTTCCACCTGAACAACGTACAGAAGGTGTCAGGTAAAGATCGATATTCTGCTCAACTGCATACTTACCAAGGTTCCGGCAAAAACTGTAATCTTTGGGATGAACAAGCAAGGTGTGGGTTCCGACATGCGGTCTCAGATCAGCATATTTCTCGGCTGAGAGGTCTGCCTTGAACATACGTCGAGCTTGTATGATAGGAGACTGAGAATTCTTTAGATCGTTGGCATCAATCTCAGGACGATGATAAATAGCCTCTCGAATCGAAGTCTCCTCTTCAAGCGCCCCATACCACACCCCATAGTTTCTTTGTCCAAAGCGGCCCCAGCTCCAGATCTGCTCATCAAGGCATAGCATGCTGTCATCGATGTGTGCGTATTGTTCAAAGCGCTGCCTCTTTGGAGCTTGGTGATCGATGCCGCTCGAAAGGTTGTCGGCGTATTCCAAAACGTACCAATCATCTTCGTCAACGAGATCATTAAAAATACTTTGGCTTGGACTGCAGGTCACAATGTTGCGATACGCCTGGATCGTTCCTCGCTCTTGAATCCTCAAGTCCAAAATAGGAGGTTTCATTATGCCGATACCCTGATCTGATCAAGAAGACGGCGTACGGTGAAGAGTCGAGTCATCGATTGTAGAGGGTCTTCGGCAATGAATTCCAAGGCAGATTTCCCATGAAACAAATCTCGCTTTGTTTTAGGCCAAGCATAGACGACTTCACGATTTTGCGGGAATAATATCCGGAGATTCTTATGAAGACTCACCAGGTGGCTGACACGCAAGAATTTATCCGGATCTTCTGGAATCTCTGAATTCTTCTTTAAAGTAGCAAGGCGCTGACGATTTTCCTTGATGCCGAGAAGCAAAGCAATTTCTTTATTCGTTAAACTATAGTGTTCAGCAATCTTCCAAAATGCAGTGCCCAGAACCCTTTGCAACTGCTCCTGGCTGGGTAAAATTTTTTCTCTGGGGACTTGCGTCATGGCGTCACCTCCATCGCCAGGAAAGATTATTCCCCTTATCGCGTCATGGCTTTTTTTGCGCTTCGACTCTCTCAAAGCTGCCGCGAGGCTATCGCTGCATTTCTGCAGCCCTGGCAAAGCGCTTGGCCAAGCGCGCAGTGGGTCCACCCGGACGATTATCATCTGACGCTGCGTTTTCTGGGAGGCTTCGAAGCCAGCGCTCTTCTTCAAACGCTCTCGCCACTTAGGTATGGGTCCACCTCCGACCTCGAACCTTAGCTGTCCTTCCGTCGGACACTATTGCGAAGCGCTTGTAGTTCTCGTGCGAGCCGATCAAGCTCGTGTTCGAGGAATACGTCTTTACCGTGCCCCTGTTTGATGCGCTGCTGGTCAACCTCTTCCTGCATTTCCTCCATGCCTTTCATGATTACGCCGATGAAGAGGTTTAGGATAATCATCGTACCAAGGACGATAAAGATCACGAAGAATGCGGGTGCGCCGACAGGCGAGGCCTGTGGAGCCGTACACAAGTGCTTGATTGCATCATCATAGCCGAACTGGTCGCAGCCATACATCTGCGTGTGCATCAGCTCGACCCAATTTTCCATAGTCACAATTTGAAAGAGCGTGAGTAGGGATATCTGCAAATTGCCAAATCGGAATGGATCGTTTTGTCCAAAGAAAGATACGGCCAGCACGGCAAAGACATAGAAAAATAGCATAAGGAGCACGCCGATATAGGCGATTGAGGGAACACTCTTGATAAGTGCCCCGACTATGAGCTGCAGCCGTGGCAGCGCCGTAATTAGGCGAAGTACTCGAAGAATCCGAGCTAGGCGAAATACCGTGACAAACTCTGCGTTGATGGGAACAAGGCAGATGGCGACGATAATCAAGTCAATGACATTCCATCCGTCGTTAAAGAAGTGACGCCAGTTTCTCCCATATGCACCAAGCTTCATTATGATTTCAGCAACGAAAATTCCGAGAATAATTTTATCGAGCGCACTAAGGATGGGGCCGTATCGAGCGACCACATTCGGGTAGGTCTCAAGGCCGACGACGATGGCAGCCAGAACGATCACGCTAACGATGAAATTTTGAAACCAGACTGCCTCGACAAGATGCTTTAGCTTAGATGTACCAGATACCTGCACAAGGCCAGCTTTCAACAAGGTTAAAATCCTCCGATGGCAAGGCGATAATCATGACAAGTTCCAGCACCAAGCTGCTCAAGGTCCGTTTAAGTCCAGCTTCAAAATATAAGTTAATCTTCATCGTTTAGAGAAATCGAACTTTTGGCGGGGTTCAACGCCGAGTGAATTCGGGTAACAAAGTGCTATGGCCATCTGGATAGCCTAAGCAGGTAATCCATGCCATATCGTCCGTCCTGATGTCAGAATAAATTCGGCGAAAAGATACTTTTTGGAAGCGAAGACCAGGTCTTTCCTTGCTGAAAACGCCAGTTTCAGCTAATGGCTCCTATCTGATGGAAGGGCTGAGGAGATCATAGAGCAAAAAATTTGATGGTTATTTTATCGATGCTTTACCGGAAAAGGTGAGCGTTGCCCTAAAAGAAGCATTGCTGGTAGAAATATCCCTGTGAGAATGCAACTTAGCCCACCTGATCATCATTAATCAGTCAAGCAAGCGTCACACTTCAGAAATTTCTGCTAAAATGGCAATTATGCCGAAAAATAAAAGCTGTGATTTCCGATTTCGTCTAGTTATCCTATGTAAACTTTTCATCAGTTAACTCAGTCAGGCTCGCAGCCTTTTGGGGTAAACACCCAGAATCTAAGGGAATTATGTCTAGTAAATTACGGAACATTTGTATCATCGCTCACGTTGACCACGGCAAAACCACTCTTGTTGATTTTCTCCTGAAGCAAGCTGGCACATTCCAGGCTCACGAAGCCACTGCCGACCGCATGATGGACTCGGATTCTCAGGAGCGCGAGCGCGGAATCACGATTTCAGCGAAGAATGCGTCGTTTTTACTTGGCGACGTGAAAGTGAACGTCGTTGACACCCCTGGTCACGCCGACTTTGGTGGCGAAGTCGAACGCATCATGGACATGGTTGATGGTGCGATTCTACTCGTCGATGCTGTCGAAGGTCCTTTGCCTCAGACTCGCTTCGTCCTCCAGAAAGCCATCGCTAAGAATCTCAAAATCGTTCTCTGTATCAATAAGGTTGATCGTCCCGAAGCGATCGGCAGCACGATGATTCAGGAATGCGTTGATAAAGCCTTCGACCTTTTCGTCGAGCTGGGCGCTTCCGACGAGCAGTGCGACTTCCCCATCATCTATGCCTGCGCTCGCAAAGGCTGGTGTACGCGTGACGTCGATGCTATCCCCACCCTTCTTGAAGGTGGCGGCGAGCGCTCGCTGAAGCCTCTCTTCGATGCGATTCTAGATATCCCAGCTCCAGCCACCGATACTACGGTTGAGCTGCAGATGCTGGTTTCCAACATTGCCTACTCTGACTATCTCGGTAACCTCGCTCTTGGCCGCATCGTTTGTGGCAAAGCGCGTAAGGGCCAAGAACTGCTCCGTCATGGTGTAGTAGATGGCAAGCCTGTTACACAGAAGTTCCAGGTAGCCCGCCTGCTCTCTTACGAAGGTATGAAGCAGATCGAAGTCGACGAGCTTCTCGCCGGTGATATCGGTCTGATCGCAGGTTGCGAGCAGCTAGAAATCGGCGATACGCTCAGCGGCCTGAACGGCAAGGCTCTGAAACGTATCAGCGTCGAAGAACCAACCATGCGGATGATCTTCTCCATCAACACGACCCCCAACTCGGGTCGCGAAGGCAAGGCGATCCAGTCGCGCGAACTCCGTCAGCGACTGCTGAACGAAATCCGTAGCAACGTGGCTCTACGCCTCGAAGACACCGAACAAGCCGATCAGTATTATCTCCTCGGCCGCGGTGAGTTGCAGTTCGGTATCTTAATCGAAAAAATGCGCCGTGAAGGTCACGAGTTCATGGTCGGTCGTCCAAACGTCCTAATTCGCACCGAAAACGGCGTGAAGATGGAACCCTTTGAGAAGATGACTCTCGACCTACCTGAGAGCTGCTCGGGTGAAGTCACCAAGATGTACCAGCAGCGTAAGGGTACCCTGGTCTCCTATGAGGCGGCTTCGGCCAGCAGTACCGACG
Organism: Oligoflexus sp.; assembly: GCA_041736305.1. Classification (GTDB taxonomy): domain Bacteria; phylum Bdellovibrionota_B; class Oligoflexia; order Oligoflexales; family Oligoflexaceae; genus Oligoflexus. The sequence goes on from JBGSTX010000079.1 coordinate 8,365, forward strand.
AACAGCGCGTTCGACTCATTTTTGAAATTCCTACCCGCGGTATCCTCGGTACCAACTCGATGTTTAAAACCGCTACCCGCGGCTCAGGGCTGATCAGCTCTGAATCGATCGGTTATAAGCCCCATGTCGGTACCATCTTCCATCGTCAGACGGGTTGCTTGATTGCGGACCGTACCGGAAGCACGACTGAGTATGCGCTAGCTTCCGTGCAGGAACGCGGCCTTCTCTTCATCGGTGAAGGCGTGGAAGTTTACGAAGGTATGATCATTGGCGAGTGCGCTAAAGATAACGACCTCAACGTTAACCCAGTCAAACCTAAAAAATTGACCAACATGCGGACAACCGGATCGGATGGTATCACCAACCTTTACGGTATCAAGCAGATGAGTCTTGAGAAATGTATTGAGTGGATCGACGATGACGAGTGGATCGAAGTTACTCCACTGTCGGTACGTCTACGGAAGAAGATTCTTCCCGCCAACCTCCGCAGTGTACGTAAAGCTGACAAAGCCTGAGATTTAGGGGTGCCTCGGCACCCTTAAACCCTCCATAAAAAAGGATGGGGCAACCCCCATCCCATCCCCAAGTCCTACTTAATTTCAGCGCTTTTGATCAGCTCAGTTCTTTGGAAAAGAAGCGATCATGAAATCGCGAAGATCATTATCTAGCATATACTTCGTCTTCCGCGTCGGCAGACGAGCGTTGAATAAATCTACAAGATCGTCGTAATTGATAGATCCGTTATCCACGCCACCGAGATAGCCCCAAATTAGGACGATCTCAACAGTGTCGGCAGGCTCAAATATAAGAGTCTTATTGGCTTCATCAACTTTATTCTTAAGCGCTATACCGCTAGACTTGGCGGTTTGATAGTCTTTCTTACAGTTCTCTTGCTTGACCTGGATGATATCTGCCAAGCTTATATCAGTACCATTTTTCGCACGAGCTTTGAACATCCGTAGAGATTCATCACGACGAGCTGGATTAACCTCTCTCTCACCCAAACCAAAACTATAGCCACAATCATGAGCAACGCCTAAAGCGTCGGGCAGATTGCCGATATCTACCAGGCTCATATCATTGATTAGACTTGGATCGGTTTTGGTCTGGCCAGCACTCACGCCGACTGCAACGGGTTTGCAGCCTCCTACACCGCAGCCAAACTCCAGTGCAGGAGCCAGCAGCGCCTTGATTGTAAGTGGGTACATAAGATTTCCTTTGCCTGCGTTCTGCAGGAGATTGTTTATAATCTCCTGCTTCCACACGCCAGTTCTATGCACCATTCTCAAGAACGGACACAATACTTTTTTATCTTCGGCAGGTACTGAGGCAATGGCTGATGGATATTTTTGTACTATCTCAGTACAGGTAGCACCATAAGGGAATTTGAGGTCTGAGTCAGATTTTGGAGAAGTTCGGCAAGTCGCCGCTGGATCATGTGCTGCCACGTCTGATTTTGCCGGAGATGCATCCTCAGACTGTTTCTTACAGCCGACTAAAAGGGAAGAAAAAAGTAGCGAACTGATAAAGATGCGGCGAAACAAAACCCAGCTGTTCATCACATGGCTCCAAAATCGTTTAAGTAAAGCAAGTTGCGATCCCGGCTTTAGCCCAATGATCAGTCCGAAATCAGAAAACGAATTTACTTTGCTCCAGTTTAGCACAACACCGCCTAATTGACCATGCATCTACTACCGAACGGCATCACTGAACTTTTCCCGACATTCCATGTCCCTGGTCGGTACCCCAAGCTTGTGACACTTAAGGAGCTGCAGACTAAGCAGGCTTGAGAAGGACAGGGGGAGCAGTTGAACATATGTCGCAAGTCAATCTTATTGTTTTTGCCAGCAGGCATTGGGGCTGCTGCGATATTTTTGTTTTTTATAAATCGACCCCAGATATCCTCAAGACCAAAGCCGCCGAACTTTATTGAGCAGAAGAATCTACCAAGGGATTTTTTGCCTAAGAATCCCGAGCTTCTTGCGCGGGAGCCCGGGGTGCCGGCTTTAAGGAAGCCCTGGGATCTATTCCCAGCTCTGACCGAGGAGGAGCGCCGAGCTTTCGCCCTCGTCGAAGAGCAGATTGCGAGGTTCAACAGCTGGGGTTCTATAGATCAAGAGCTAAGCGATGAATTCCAGCAAATCCTCTTTCGTCTCGGCGATCGGGGCATCGCGTCCATAGCGAGCAAACTATACAATTTGCGGCCTGAAGACGTGCAAAGCGAAGCGGATGCAGCGGCCGTGTTGCTAGACATCGACGCGCTCGCCTACTTTGCCAAAGCAAAATCAAACATAGCCCAAGACTCTATCCGGGAGCTGGCTCTCACATCTATTGTCTGGAACCAAGCTGGTAAACTTGTGGATCCCATCCGAGCTACGCTTGCTTTCGAAATGTTCGACATCTACTCTCAGTACCATCCCGAGGCTGCGCTCCACTTCATCGCTACGATCCAAAAGCAGCACAGAAGCGCTTATTTCACTCACTACGCCTACGGTCGACGACTAGCCGGCGAGTCTCTTGAAGCTATAGATCAAGAAATCAGAGCGGTTTTTCTCAGCCCCGAACTAGCCCTCAAATAAAGGAGATCTTTTGAAACTTTTATTTCTGCTTCTATCATTGCCTCTAGCCCTGATCTTAGGGGCCCTGGCTCTATCGTGCTCGCGAGAGGATCAAAGCCAGGGGCACGACTGGGAACAGCCCAACGAAGCCTACCGGATCGGACGTGGCTATGATCCTAATGCGCAGGAATCGGTGAGAGGTGATTGCCTTTTAGACCCTGAGGCTTACCTCGTTAGCAACTGGGTTGACGCCCAAGGAATCAAA